>NZ_JACUZZ010000021.1:0-115979 GCF_014851595.1 Rhizobium sp. RHZ01 | reverse complement strand
ATCGACCCGTCACGCGCGGTGTCAGTTCGCGAATGCGCTCCTTGAACGCCTTGATTGCCTTGTCGGCAACCCGTCTCTTGACCACCCGCCCTGGTGCTTTGAAGAAAGCATAGCCGAGGAATTTGCGACCGAAGACGGTGGCAACGGCGCTCTTGGTCTCGTTCACCTTAAGGCGAAGTCGGCCATAGAGACGCCGCAGCAGAGCCATCACCCGCTTGCCCGCCCGCTGTGACCGCACGTAGACGTTACAGTCGTCGGCATAGCGGCAGAAGGCATGGCCCCGCTGTTCAAGTTCCTTGTCCACCTCATCCAGCAACACATTGGCCAGAAGCGGCGACAGCGGCCCACCCTGCGGCGTGCCTCGGGTCCGCTTGAGGACCACACCCCCATCAACAATGTCGGCGTTCAGATAGGCCCGTACCAAGCGGATCACGCCGGGATTGGGGATTTTCTTGCGCAGACGGTCGATCAGGATGTCATGGTCAACCCGGTCGAAGAATTTCTCCAGGTCAACGTCCACGACAACCCGCCGTCCGGACTGCACGAACGATTGCGCCGCCAGGACGGCATCGTGTGCACTCCTTCCAGGACGGAAGCCGTAGCTGTGCTGACTAAAAGTCGGATCAAGAATAGACTGGAGGACTTGCAGGAGCGCCTGTTGGATCAGACGGTCCAGCACCGTGGGGATGCCAAGCTCGCGCTCGCCGCCCCCTGGCTTCGGGATCATCACATATCCGGTTCTTGTCCATCGGCCCGCAGGTTCGATCCACGCTTCCTCCCCACGGTTGGTCACCCTTCCGCAGTTGCACTTCACTTCGCTCGCTGTGACCAGCTTACGGTGGGACTTCCACCCACAAGAATGCGCCCATGCTGGGCGCACAACAAAAAAAGCCGTCGCCTAGGTCAGGCGACGGGCTTTCGTTCAATCCCTACGGAAAATCTTAGACGCCGCTCTGGCCGTCGGAGCCGATATAGGCGATGCGCAGCATGTTGGTGGCACCAGGTGTCCCGAGCGGCACGCCGGCCGAGATAATGATGCGGTCGCCCGGCTTGCCGAAGCCTTCATCGGCTACTATGCGGCAGGCACGGTTGACCATGTCGTCAAGGTCGGTCGCGTCATGCGTGACGACGCAGTGCAGGCCCCACACGATGGCAAGGCGGCGAGCCGTCTGGATGACAGGCGACAGCGCCAGGATCGGCACCTGCGGGCGCTCGCGCGAGGCGCGCAAGCCGGTTGTGCCTGACGAGGTATAACAGACGATGGCCGACAGGCGCAGCGTCTCGGCGATCTGCCGGGCCGCGAGCGAAATCGCGTCGGCGCCGGTTGCCTCCGGCTGCGCACGCTGCGCGTAGATAATACCAGGATAGTGCGGCTCGCGCTCGATGGCGCTGGCGATCGAGGCCATCGTCGAGACCGCTTCGACCGGGTAGTCACCCGAAGCGGATTCCGCCGATAGCATCACCGCATCGGCGCCTTCGAAGACGGCCGTGGCGACGTCGGACACCTCGGCGCGGGTCGGAACCGGCGCGGAGATCATCGATTCCAGCATCTGCGTCGCGACGACTACCGGCTTGCCCGAACGGCGGCAGGCGCGGATCAATTGCTTCTGGATGCCCGGCACGGATTCGAGCGGCATTTCGACGCCGAGGTCACCACGGGCGACCATGAGCGCGTCGGACAGCTCGATGATTTCCTCGATGCGCTCGATCGCCTGCGGCTTTTCGATCTTCGACATGATGCCGACACGGCCGCGCGCGATCTTGCGCACTTCAGCCAGATCTTCCGGGCGCTGCACGAAGGAGAGCGCGACCCAGTCGACATCGTCGGTTTCGAGAACAGCTGCGAGGTCGGTGCGGTCCTTGTCGGTCAGAACCCCGACGGTGAGCAGCGTGTCGGGAAGGCTGACGCCCTTGCGGTCGGAAATCTTCGTGCCGGAAATGACCGTCGTGACGATGCTCTTGCCGTCGCACTTTTCAGCGCGCAGGGCGAGCTTGCCGTCGTCGATCAGCAGGCGGTGACCGGGCTGCACCGATTCCAGAATTTCCGGATGCGGCAGGAACACGCGGGTGGCGTCGCCGGGAATGTCCTTGTTGTCGAGCGTGAAGGTGTCGCCCGGCTTCAGGTCGACCTTGCCTTCGGCGAACTTGCCGACGCGCAGCTTCGGGCCCTGCAGGTCGGCAAGGATGCCGATCGGACGGCCGGAGCGCGCTTCGACGGCGCGGATACGCTTGATCAGCGTGCGCATCACGTCATGGCTGGCGTGGCTCATGTTGATGCGAAAGACGTCGGCACCGGCCTGGTGCAGCTTCTCGATCATCGATTCCTCGGACGAGGCGGGTCCGAGGGTGGCGAGGATTTTAACTTTGCGGTTGCGCTTCATTGATTCGGGCTTTCTTGGGTGCCTGGGGTATCGGAAAGTTGAACCATCCAGCTGCCCTGGCGGCCCGTGTCATATTCCTTGAACCCCATCTTTTGATAGCCACGGGCGTAGCAATCATTGACTCCCGTGATCTTGAACTCGTTTTCCGCCACGCACATCTGCACGTCACCCGTCCATCGGCCTCCCCGGGCAGCGTCTTCGGCGTAGAGATAATAGTATCGGGACTGCAACTCCCCCTCGATCAGCGTCGCACAGGTCGTCGCCGGCACTTGCCACCAGCCTTCCGTCATCCAGCCATCCTTGGCTCGATATCCGATCGCCACGCCCACCAGATTCTGCGTTCCGTTGCACACACGGAAATCCGCGCGGGCCACATCGGCAATGAAGAACGGCGAGAACGCCGCAAGGACAAAAAGGGCAAAACGGGCAAGCGGCCCGGAACGCGTAAGGAAACTTGGCGCGGTCTGGATCAACACGACTTCCAATTGGCTCCCGGTTATTCGATGTTTGTGCTTTCTTGCGCTGCCTCCCGGCGAATGTCAACGCAATGCTAATCGATTATATCCTAGATGACCGACCGTACTTCGGCCGGGCCGCAGCCTTTGCTTGCCAAGCGCGCTTGAACCCATCGGTGACGCGTGCGATCAAAGACGGCCCCGTAAACTGCGATCGACATTTCATCCATGAGCACTTTCAAATCATTTGAACTACTAGCCGGCGATCATGACAAAGGCATGGTGCTGCTCGGCGATCACGCGATGAATCGACTGCCGGAGCGCTATGGACGACTTGGCTTGCCGGACAATGCCTTCGAGCGCCACATCGCCTATGACATCGGCATCGAGGGACTTGTCAGGAACCTGTCGACGAGGCTCCGAGTGCCCGCCGTCCTGGGCGGCTTTTCGCGGTTGCTGATCGACCCGAACCGGGGCGAAGACGACCCCACGCTGATCATGAAGATATCGGACGGCGCGATCGTGCCGGGCAACCATCCGATCACCGTGGAGGAGTGGAATTACCGGATCGAAACGTTCCACCGGCCCTATCACAATGCCGTCAGCGAAACGATCGACAGAGTCGCCAACAAGACCGGGAGTGCGCCGCTCGTTCTCTCGCTTCATTCCTACACGCCGGTCTGGAAACACTTTCCCCGCCCCTGGCACGCAGCCGTCCTGTGGGATACCGACAAGCGCGCAGTCGCCCCCTTGCTTGATTTGTTGCGCAGCGATCCCGATCTCGTGGTCGGTGACAACGAGCCTTACGACGGCGCGCTGAAGGGCGATACAATGTATCGACATTGCATGCTGACCGGCATTCCGCACGCGCTGCTCGAGGTACGCCAGGATCTGATCGGCGACGAGCCGGGTATTGCTGCGTGGGCGGACCGTCTCGCACCGATCTTCGAGACCATGAATGCCGATCCGGCACTGCACGAGTACAACGTGCATGTGTCGCGCACCGGTCCGTACGAATAAAGGAGACCGAGATGGCCGCCCTGACGAGACAACAACAGACCGAATTCGAGGCTGCGGCTTTTCGTCGCCTCGTGGAGCACCTGCGCGAGCGCAGCGATGTCCAGAACATCGATTTGATGAACCTTGCGGGCTTCTGCCGCAACTGCCTGTCCAACTGGTACCGCGAAGCAGCCGAGACGGACGGAGTTCCGCTCTCCAAAGACGAATCGCGCGAAATCGTCTACGGCATGCCGTATGACGATTGGAAGAACCTCCACCAGAACGACGCCTCGGCGGAGCAAAAAGCAGCGTTTGAGCTGAACAAGCCGCACAAATAATTCCTGTGCGGCTCGAATCGGCTTGACCCCGGACACGCTTCGCGGCAGTCAACGCCATCCGAATTTTCCCACCCCCAATCAGGAGAACACGATGTCTGATGCTCATGGCGTCGCCCGCGATCAGCTTCGCGCCTTTGTGGAGCGCATTGAACGCCTGGAAGAAGAAAAGAAGACCATCGCCGACGACATCAAGGACGTCTACGGCGAAGCCAAGGGCATGGGCTTCGATACCAAGATCCTCAAGAAGGTCGTTGCGCTGCGCAAAAAGGACGAGCAGGAACGTATGGAAGAGGACGCAATCCTCGACACCTATCTGCATGCACTCGGCATGATCGAAGCTCCGCCGGAAGGCTGATCGTTTCGCGCCTTACCTTCAAAGCCGCCGACATTCTCGGCGGCTATTTTGTTTGCGATTGGGTCGGGCAGAACTTATCTGCCGGCTTCCTTGGCCGCCTTCTCGATCACGTCAGCAACCTTTTTCGGCTGCGAGGCGAAGACCGCGTGACTGGACTTGATCTCGGTGACCACGCTGCCGGCACGCTTTGCCATGGTCCGCTCCAGTTCGGGGTTGATGGAGCGATCCTCGGTCGCCACGATGGACCAGCTCTTTTTCGTCCGCCAGGCAGGTTCCCCGACTTTGGTGCCAAAGACCTCTTTCGCAGCAAAGACCTGTGACTGCGCCACGAAGGCTGCTTCGGCCTTAGGCAGGTCGGCGGCAAAATCGGCGTGAAAGACGCTTGGATCGAGATAGAGATACTTGCCGTCCTTGGTTTCCTTGATGCCCTTTCCGGCCGGAGGCTTTGAGGCCGCAAGAGTAGCTACACTTTCGCCCTTGTCAGGCTGGAAGGCCGCCACATAGACAAGTCCCTCGACATGCGGGTTCCGGCCGGCTTCCGTAATGACCATGCCGCCATAGCTATGCCCGACCAGTAGCGTCGGCCCATCCTGCAGGTCCAGCACGCGGTTCGCCGCAGCGACGTCGTCGGCGAGCGAGGTCAAAGGTTCCTGTACGACCGTAACGTGAAAGCCGCGCCGCTCCAGGATTTCGGTGGCCTGGCGCCAGCCGGATCCGTCGGCGAAGGCGCCGTGAACAATGACGATGTTCTTGATGTCAGCGGCCTGGGACGCAAAGGCGATGACGCTGGTGGCGAGTGCCAGTGCGAAGGTGGAAACGATACGGCGGTTCATGCGGTCGCTCCTTTAATCTATGGGATGCCGGGCTTGAAATGGTCGGGAGGCGCGGCTGAGGTTGAAAACGTGGGTAATCTGGTCTGCGCGACGTATCGCTGATATGTCAGGCTCCATCGCGATATGTAACGCAGTGTAGGAAGCTCAACCCTGTGCAAATTTGCGTGGGAACGCTGCGCCCGCCGCCCTCGCCAATGCTCATAGAATAAGCATTGAAACAAATTGCTTGATTTTGAGGCGTCGTTCGCGCATTCAATGCCGCACAAGGGACTTCGACCTTGGCCTCAGAGATCATAGGGCAAGACAACCGCAGCATGGCACCTTTCGCGATATCAATGCCGACGCTATCTCATCTGACGCAAATCCCTGACGACCGGCGGTAGACCCCGTGGCCAACCGCTCTTCCAAGCCTGGTGACCTCAACGTGCTCGTCATCGACGAGAACAGCATCCGCGCGTCGATCATCGATGTTGGCCTGCGGGAGGCAGGCTACGACAACGTCACGATCATCGACGACATGAACGGCCTCGCGAGGCGTATCACGGAGATCAACCCCGACGTCATCGTCATCGACCTCGAGAACCCGAACCGCGACATGCTGGAAAGCATCTTCCAGATTTCCCGCGCGGTTAAGCGCCCCATTGCAATGTTCGTTGACCAGTCGGACGAGGCCTCCATCGAGGCCGCCGTCGAGGCCGGCGTCTCCGCCTATATCGTCGACGGTCTGAAGCAGGAGCGTGTCCGCCCGATCCTCAAGATGGCGATCAGCCGTTTCAATGCCTTCTCGCGCCTGAACCGCGAGTTGGAGGAAACGCGCGGCGAACTGGAAAACCGCAAGCTGATCGACCGCGCGAAGGGATTTCTGATGCGATCCCGTGGACTGAGCGAAGATGAGGCCTATGCGCTCATGCGGCGAACGGCCATGAACCAGAATAGAAAAATCGTCGAGATTGCCCAAAGCCTGATCACGGCTGCGAGCCTTCTGGATCCGGGAACCGACGCATGACGAGCACACATCAGATCACCGCCGGCTTTCTGCCGCTTCTCGACAGCGCAATTCTGGTCGCCGCCAAGGAGAAGGGCTTTGCAGCGGAACAGGACATCGAGCTGAGGCTCGTGCGTGAACGCTCATGGGCGACGATTCGCGACCGGCTTGCGGTCAGCCATTTCGACGTGGCGCATATTCTCGGCCCCATGCCGATCGCCTGCAATCTCGGACTGACCGCGCCGGCGCCGCGTATGATCGTGCCGATGGCGCTTGGACTTGGCGGCAATGCCGTGACTGTCTCCGCCGACGTCTGGAGCGAGATGGCCGCATGCGGTGCCTCGCCCGATCTCGACGCCCACGCGAGCGGCCTTGCCCTGCGGCGCGTCATTGATAACAGGAACGGCGAGCGTCTGCGCTTCGGCGTCGTCCACCCCTATTCAGGTCATAACTACGAGCTGCGCTACTGGCTCTCCGCAAGCGGCATCGATCCCGACAAGGATGTGGAGATCGGCGTCCTGCCTCCGCCCGATATGGCGGACGCGCTGACATCAGGCCTCATCGACGGCTACTGCGCCGGCGAGCCATGGAACACACTCGGCGTGCTCCATAACCGCGCGCATCTGGCGACGGTGAAGGCCGCCATCTGGAAATCGAGCCCTGAAAAGGTGCTTGGCGTCAACAGCCGCTGGGCCGACGGGCATCCGGAAGCGCTCGCGGCCCTCCTGCGGGCGCTTTACACGGCCTCCCGCTGGTGCGCCGACATCCGCAATCACGAGGAGCTTGCCAAGCTGCTCGCGAAGCCCGCCTATGTCGATCGGCCTTTGGAAAGTCTGCTACCCGCATTGACCGGTCTGCTGCACATTGGCGGGAAGGAGACGCTGAGCATCAAGGACTTCTTTGTCCCCAATGCCAAGGCAGCGACGTTCCCTTGGAAGAGCCACGCCTTGTGGTTCTACACGCAGATGGTTCGCTGGGGGCACATCCGGCATACCGCAGAAAACCAGCAGATCGCCAACGACACCTACAGGCCCGATATTTACCGAAGCGCCTTGAAGGCGCTTGATGTCTCGATGCCGGCGGCGAGTTCGAAGGTGGAGGGTGCGCTCAAGGTCGAGACGCCCGTCGGCTCGAGCGGCGCGCTAACCCTTGGGCCGGACGGCTTCTTCGACGGCGGCCTGTTCGATCCCGATGACGTCGACAGCTATATCGCGAGCCAAGCTCGCCGCTGAGCACGTGCTTATTTTATACGCATTGCACAAATTTTAGAGTGATTGTTGCACGTGCGTTGACACCGAGGACGTTCGCGGGATCTCCGCGACCAACGATTTTCATTCAAAACCAATAGCTTACTAAAACTGGCACGGCCCTTGCTTTGTTATAAGCAGGCCAACAGGCCAAGAATTCCGCGTCCAACGACGGGCGCCCACAGCAAAGCCGCTGATCAGGATATCTCGCGCACGTCTAGTGAAAGCGCGCCCTGACCAGCGGCTTTTTGTTTTTAACCCCTAGCGATGGATAGGCACGACCTTGTCGGGCCCCGGAGAAGCCATGTCTGTTATCAGGAACACGCAGTCCATGTCCGCCGGCGAACCAGCCAAAGCATTGTGGATGTCCACGATTGCCTTCACCCTCTGTTTTGCCGTCTGGACGATCTTCGCGATCATCGGCATCCGCATCAAACAGGATCTCGGCCTGAACGAAGCCGAGTTCGGATTGCTGGTCGGCACGCCCGTTCTGACCGGTTCGCTTGTCCGTATCGTCCTTGGCATCTGGACCGGCCGTTATGGCGGCCGCCTCGTCTACACGCTCACCATGTTGGCTGCTGCCCTGGCGACCTTCCTCCTCTCCTATGCCCAGACCTACACGCAGATGCTGATCGCCGGCCTCGGCGTCGGCCTTGCCGGCGGCTCCTTCGCAGTCGGCGTCGCCTATGTCTCGCCCTTCTTCCCGCCTCAAAAGCAGGGAACGGCGCTCGGCATCTTCGGTGCCGGCAACGTCGGCGCCGCAGTGACCAAATTCGCGGCACCCTTCGTCTTGATCGCCTGGGGCTGGCAGGCGGTTGCTCAGATCTGGGCGGTCGGCCTGGCATTAATGGCAATCGTCTTCTGGTTCACCACAACGGATGATCCAGCCTTCCGCCTTCGCCGCGAGGGCAAGGTTGCCTCCAAGAGCCTGGCACAGGAATTCGCGCCGCTGAAAAACGTCCAGGTCTGGCGTTTCTCCCTCTACTACTTCTTCGCCTTCGGCGGTTTCGTTGCCCTGTCGCTGTGGCTGCCCCGCTATCTGGTCGGTGTTTACGGCTTCAATCTAGCAACTGCAGGCATGGTCGCAGCCGCTTATTCCATTCCGGGCAGCATCTTTCGTGCATTCGGCGGTGTTGTCTCCGACAAGAAGGGCGCCCGCAGCGTGATGTATGTGATGTTCGCCGTCGCAGCTGTCGCGACACTCATCCTGTCACTCCCGGCTGCCGGCGCAAGCGCAACGGTCGGCATCACGCCTGCGGTCTTCATCGTCGTCATCTTCGCTCTCGGCTTCGTCATGAGCCTCGGCAAGGCCGCCGTCTACAAGCACATCCCGGCCTACTACCCTGAAAGCGTCGGCGCCGTTGGCGGCATCGTCGGCATGATGGGCGGCCTTGGCGGCTTCATCCTGCCGATCGCCTTCGGCTTTCTCAAGGATATGACCGGCCTCTGGTCGAGCTGCTTCATGCTGCTCTTTGCGATCGTGATCATTTCGCTGGTCTGGATGCACCTGTCGGTCAAGCAACTCGACCGCCGTGGCCTCTCCGCCCAAGCCGTCGCTGCCACCTGATCTGAGGACCTGAAACCATGACTGAGAAGCTTGTCATCATCGGCAACGGCATGGCGCCCGGGCGCATGCTCGAGCACCTGTTCGAAAGGACGCCGGGCCAATATCAGGTCACGATCTTCAACGCCGAGCCGCGCGTCAACTACGACCGCATCATGCTCTCGCCGGTTCTGTCCGGCGAAAAGGACTACGAAGAGATCATCATCCACGGCGATGGATGGTACATCAAGCACGGCATCACCCTCTACAAGGGCCACAAGATCATCAAGATCGACCGTGCGGCCAAGACGGTCACGTCGGATCACGGCGTCACGGAAAGCTACGACAAGCTGGTGATCGCCACCGGCTCCGTGCCCTTCATCATTCCCGTGCCCGGCAAGGATCTGCCCGGCGTCATCACCTATCGCGACCTCGACGACGTGCAGGCGATGCTGCTCGCCGCCCAGTCTCGCGAGAAAGCGATCGTCATCGGCGGCGGCCTGCTCGGCCTTGAAGCGGCGGCCGGCCTTGCCTCTCGCGGCATGGACGTCACTGTCCTGCATGTCATGCCGACACTGATGGAGCGCCAGCTCGATCCTGCTGCCGGCTATCTCCTGCAGAAGGCAGTGGAAGAGCGAGGCATCAAGGTCATCTGCAAGGCCAATACCAAGGCCATCATCGGTAACGGCAAGGTCGAGGGCATCGAGCTCGACGACGGCCGTATCATTCCGGCGACCCTCGTCGTCATGGCGGTCGGCATCCGCCCGAGCGTTGGGCTCGCCAAGGACGCCGGCATTGCCGTCAACCGCGGCATCGTCGTCGATGACGGCATGCTGACCTCGGACGGCAGCATCATGGCGCTCGGCGAATGCGCCGAAGTCGGCGGCATGGTCTACGGCCTTGTCGCTCCGCTTTACGAGATGGCCCGCGTCGCCGCCTCGCATCTATCCGGCGACCGTTCCGCTGCCTTCGTGCATTCCGACACGCCGACCAAGCTCAAAGTGACAGGCATCGAGCTCTTCTCGCTCGGTGACTTCGCCGATGGCGACGACCGAGAGGAAATCGTGCTGCGCGACGCCTCAGCCGGCGTCTATAAGCGCCTCGTGTTGAAGGACAACAGGATCATCGGCACCGTGCTCTACGGCGAAACCGCCGACGGCGCCTGGTTCAACGATCTGAAAAAGAAACAGACCGATATCAAGGAAATGCGCGAAACGCTGATCTTTGGTCAGGCCTACCAGGGAGGGTCGCCGCTGGACCCTATGGCGGCCGTTGCAGCCTTGCCGGATGACGCGGAAATCTGTGGCTGCAACGGCGTATGCAAGGGCAAGATCACGTCGACGATCACGTCCAAAGGCCTGACGTCACTGGACGACGTGCGCGCCCACACCAAGGCGTCCGCCTCCTGCGGCTCCTGCACCGGCCTCGTTGAAAAGCTGATGACGCTGACGCTTGGCGACAGCTACAACCCGGCCGCCGTCACGCCGATGTGCACCTGCACCGAACTCAGCCATGACGACGTCCGCCGCCTCATCAAGGCCAAGGGTCTGAAGAGCATCCCTGCCGTCATGCAGGAGCTCGAATGGAAGACGTCGTGCGGTTGCGCCAAGTGTCGCCCGGCTCTCAACTACTACCTCGTCTGCGACTGGCCGGACGAATATGCCGACGACTACCAGTCGCGCTTCATCAACGAACGCGTCCACGCCAACATCCAGAAGGACGGCACCTATTCCGTCGTTCCGCGCATGTGGGGCGGCGTGACGAACTCCAACGAACTGCGCGCCATCGCTGATGTCGTCGACAAGTTCGAAATCCCGATGGTGAAGGTGACGGGCGGCCAGCGCATCGACCTGCTCGGCATCGAGAAGGAAGACCTGCCGGCTGTCTGGGCCGATCTCGGCAAGGCAGGATTTGTTTCCGGACAGGCCTATGCCAAGGGCCTGCGCACGGTGAAGACCTGCGTCGGCTCCGATTGGTGCCGCTTCGGCACGCAGGACTCCACCGGCCTCGGTATCCGCATCGAGAAGTTCATGTGGGGCTCCTGGACGCCGGCGAAGCTGAAGCTCGCCGTCTCCGGCTGCCCGCGCAACTGCGCCGAAGCGACCTGCAAGGATATAGGCGTCATCTGCGTCGACTCGGGTTTCGAGATCCACTTCGCCGGCGCCGCCGGCCTCGACATCAAGGGCACGGAGGTCCTCGGCCTCGTCAGGACCGAGGACGAGGCGCTGGAGCATATCGTGGCGCTGACACAGATGTATCGCGAGCAGGCCCGCTATCTCGAGCGCATCTACAAGTGGGCAAAGCGCGTCGGCTTGGAGGAAATACGCCGCCAGATCATGGGCGACGCCGACAAGCGCGAGGCTTACTACGATCGCTTCGTCTTCTCCCAGAAATTCGCCCAGGTCGATCCCTGGTCGGAGCGCGTCTCCGGCAAGGACAAGCATGAGTTCAAGCCGATGGCGACCATCGGTTACCCGCAGGCCGCTGAGTAAGGAGATTGATATGAACTGGATTTCAATCGGCGACATCTCCGACATTCCGCTGCGGGGCGCTCGCTGCGTGAAGACACCCCAGGGAAAGATCGCCGTCTTCCGAACGGCCGAAAACGAGGTCTTCGCCATCGAGGACCACTGCCCGCACAAGGGCGGGCCGCTCTCCCAGGGCATCGTCCATGCCAAGGCAGTCACCTGCCCGTTGCACAACTGGGTGATCTCGCTCGAAACCGGCAAGGCGCTCGGCGCCGATGAGGGCGAAGTGCGGACCATTCCCGTCCGCAACGAGGACGGCGCCCTCTACATCGCGCTTGAAAGCCTGATGATGGCAGCCGAATGATGCAGAAAGAGGTCAAGACAACCTGTCCCTATTGCGGTGTCGGCTGCGGCGTCATCGCCAAGCTCGCGGAAGACGGCAAGGTGTCCGTCAAGGGCGACCCGGACCATCCCTCCAACTTCGGGCGGCTGTGCTCGAAGGGCTCGGCGCTCGGAGAAACCGTCGATCTCGACGGGCGCATCCTCCATCCGGAAATTGCGGGGGAGCGGGCGGAATGGGGACAGGCGCTTGACCTCGTCGCGCAACGATTTTCCGATGCCATCGCCGAGCACGGCCCCGATTCCGTTGCTTTCTATGTGTCCGGCCAGCTGCTGACCGAGGACTACTATATCGCCAACAAGCTGATGAAGGGCTTCATCGGTTCGGCCAACATCGACACCAATTCGCGGCTCTGTATGTCGTCCTCCGTCGCCGGTCACCGCCGCGCCTTCGGCTCGGACACAGTGCCGGGCACCTACGAAGACATCGAGCTTGCCGATCTGGTGATCCTCACCGGCTCGAACCTCGCCTGGTGCCACCCGGTCATCTACCAGCGGCTGGCGGCGGCCAAGGCCGCGCGCCCCGGCATGAAGGTCGTCGTCATCGATCCGCGGCGGACGATGACATCAGATATCGCCGACCTGCATCTCGCCATCCGCCCGGACAGCGATGTTGCCCTTTTCGTCGGCCTTTTCGAACACCTGATCGCAAGCAACGCCATCGACCAGAACTACGTCGCCGAACATACCAACGGCTTTGCGGAGGCCTTTACGGCTGCCACAGGCGTCTCCTTCAACGAGGTGCTTGATATGACCGGCCTGCCGGCCATGCAGCTTCGCGAATTCTACCGCCTCTTTGCCACGACCGAGAAGGTCGTCACCTGCTACAGCCAGGGCGTCAACCAGTCCTCATCTGGCACCGACAAGGTCAACGCCATCATCAACTGTCATCTCGCCACCGGCCGCATCGGCCGGCCGGGCATGGGCCCGTTCTCGCTCACCGGCCAGCCGAATGCGATGGGTGGTCGCGAAGTCGGTGGGCTTGCCAACATGCTTGCCGCCCACATGGCCATCGAAAATGCCGAGGACCGCGACCGTGTCCAGCGCTTCTGGAATGCGCCGGCCATTGCGCAAAAGCCGGGCCTGAAGGCCGTCGACATGTTCAGGGCTGTCGCCGACGGCCGCATCAAGGCGCTCTGGATCATGGCGACCAACCCGGTTGTTTCCATGCCGGATGCCGACGCCGTCGAGGCCGCCATCAAGGCTTGTCCCTTCGTCGTGGTCTCCGATGTCCTGAAAAGCACAGACACCGCCCGTCACGCCCATGTCCTTCTGCCCTCGCTCGGCTGGGGTGAGAAGAGCGGCACTGTCACCAACTCCGAGCGCCGCATCTCCCGCCAGCGCCCCTTCCTCGATGCACCGGGAGAGGCCCGCGCCGACTGGTGGCAGCTTGCCGAAGTGGCGCGTCGCATGGATTTTGCCCAAGCCTTCGACTTCAGCTCCAATGCCGAAATCTTCGACGAGCACGCCGCTCTCTCCGCCTTCGAGAACAACGGCCGTCGCGACTTTGATATCGGCGCATACGTCGGCTTGAACCGTCAGTCGTACGACGAACTCCCCCCTTTCCAGTGGCCACAGCCCGCAGGCCACAACGCGACCGAGACCCGCTTCTTCGCCAAGGGCGGCTTCTACCACGCCGACGGCAAGGCACGTTTCATCGCCGTCGAACCGGTCGCCTCGGATCGCACCAGCGCCGACTATCCCTTCACACTGAACACCGGCCGTATCCGCGACCAGTGGCACACGATGACCCGGACGGGCAAAAGTGCGCGGCTCTCCTCGCACATCGCCGAGCCCTTCGCAGAGCTTCATCCGCGCGACGCCATCGAGATCCGCGTCGGCAATGCCGGCCTCGTCGAAATCGAAAGCCCTCACGGCAAAGCCCTGGTTCGCGCCCTGATCACCGAGCGCCAGGCGCGCGGCAGCATTTTCGTACCGATGCACTGGAACGATCAGTTCGCCGCGAAGGCACGCATCGACGCCGTCGTCGCACCCTTGACCGACGCAATCTCCGGCCAGCCGGCATCGAAGAATGGTGCGGTTGCTGCTCGACGCTTCAAAGCGGCGCGCTACGGCTTTGCCGTTTCCGCAGCCAAGCCTGATCACCTCGATGCCGCCTATTGGGCGCTGGCAAAGGCCGAAGGCGGCTGGCGAGTGGAGCTCGCCTTCGACCGGCCGGTCGAGGACTGGTGCACGTGGTGCCGCAGCACCTTCGCTATTCCCGAGGGCGTCGAGCCGCTTGGTTACGCCGACCAGCAATCCGGCGATCTGAGGCTTGCCTTCTTTGGCGGCCAGCGACTGCTTGCCGCCTTGTTCCTGGCGCGCGAACCGGTGGCTGTTGCGCGCAACTGGGCGATCTCGCAGCTCACCGCCGAGCACACCAATCTGCGCAAGCGCTTCGCTCTCGTTGCCGGTCGCCCGGGCGCAGACAAGCCCGATCCGGGTGCCACCGTCTGCTCCTGCTTCGGCGTCGGCGTCAACCAGATCGTCGCCGCTGTACGCGGCGGCTGCCACAGCGTCGAAGCCGTCGGCAAGGAACTCAATGCCGGAACCAACTGCGGCTCGTGCCGCGCCGAAATCAGGGGGATCATCGATGGATGTCTTGCAGCAGCCGCGGAATGAAGCACCCGCCCGCATGGAACCGCTTGCCAAGCTGCCGGTGTTCTGGGCACTTGAATCCAAGCGCGTGATCGTCGCCGGCGGATCCGATGCCGCCGCCTGGAAAGCCGAGCTTCTCGCTGCCTGCGGCGCGGAGGTGCATGTCTACGCCGACGCGGTTTCCGACACTTTCGAGAACCTGATCTCGCGCGGCGCCGAGCATCCTCGGGGCAGTTTCGTCCGTCACTGCCATGGCTGGAATGAAACCATCTTCGCCGGCGCGGCCATCGCCATCGCCGACTGTGAGGAAGAGGACGAGGCGAAAGCCTTCTTCGACGCCGCCCGCATGGCCGGCGTCCCAGTCAACGTCATAGACAAGCCTGCCTTCTGCCAGTTCCAGTTCGGCTCCATCGTCAACCGCTCACCCGTCGTCGTCTCGATCTCGACGGATGGCGCCGCCCCGATCCTCGCCCAGGCGATCCGGCGTCGCATCGAGACATTGCTGCCTTGGACACTGAAGGGTTGGGCTGAACTCGCTCAGACATTGCGCGACCGGGTCAATGAACGACTGACTCCCGGCCCGCTCCGCCGCGCCTTTTGGGAGCGATTTGTCGATCGCGCCTTTTCAAGTTCGGATACGCCGGAGGAGGGCGTCGGCGGGCTGCTTCTCGAGGAGGCCGACAGGCTTCGGGAAGCGCCCGCCCACTCCTCGCGCGGTCGCGTGACGCTGGTCGGCGCCGGCCCGGGTGATGCGGAGCTTCTGACGTTGAAGGCCGTCCGCGCCCTGCAAGCCGCAGACGTGATCCTCTTCGACGACCTGGTTTCTTCAGAGGTTCTGGAGCTTGCCCGGCGAGAAGCCAAGCGCATGTTGGTTGGCAAGCGCGGTGGCCGCACAAGCTGCCGCCAGGAAGACATCAACGCCATGATGGTGAAGCTCGCCAAATCAGGCAAGCGGGTCGTACGACTGAAGTCCGGCGATCCGATGATCTTCGGCCGCGCCGGCGAAGAGATTGCCCATCTCGATCGCGAAAACATCCCCGTCGATGTCATCCCCGGCATAACAGCCGCAAGCGCCATGGCCTCCCGCCTCGGGATTTCGCTGACGCATCGCAACCATGCCCAATCCGTCCGCTTCATCACCGGCCATTCTCGTCATGGCGGCCTGCCGATCGATGTCGACTGGGCCGCTGTCGCCGATCGCCACACCACAGCTGTCTTCTACATGGGTGGCAGGACGGCACCGCTCATCGCCGACCGGTTGATCGAGGAAGGCCTGCCGCCGGAAACGCCGGCCATCATCATCAGCGACGTGAGCCGTTCGACCGAACGTGACTGGAGCGGCACGCTCGCAACCATCCCTGAGGGAATTGCGGCGATCGGCTACGACAATCCGGTACTGATTGCGGTCGGCAGTGCGCTTGCAGCACGCCTGAACGTTCGCGACACGAACGGTTTCGACGGTGATCATCGTTTGGTCATGGGTGCGCGCTGATGCAACTCCACAAGATCGCCCCCGCCCTCCTCGTTCTTGCCATTGCCTTGAGCTGGCCGCGCTTCAGCAGCATCTTTCGCGGCGAAACACAGGCCGCGGTGGCAACTGCGCCGCTGACCATGATCGCCAGCGCCGTCAGCCTTTCCGCTCTCGGATTGGCCTTCGCCGGCAACGGACCATGGCTCGGCATGCTGATCGCGGCGCTAGGCCTGCTTCTCGGCTGGACGATGCGCACGCCGGCGCCGCCGTTTGCCATCTCGCTTTCCGCGCTTAGTCTAGCCGCATACCTGCAGTTCGGACCGCCCACTCTCTTCTAGCCGCCATTCAGGCCGCGATCCGCGCCGTCCGTTCCGGCAGCATGTGGGCCGTGGCGCTTAGCAGGTCCGTCTGCGAGATGAGCCCGACGACATGGCCGGTGGGATCGACGATGACAACGGCGTGGGTGCGCCCGTCCGTCAAGACGGGCAACAGACTGACGGCCGGCGCATCTGGAGGAGCGGTTGCCGCCGTCACGATATGGCCGGCAACCTGCTCGGCCTGCATCAATTCGCGCAGCCCGACCGTGCCGATCAATCGCCCAGTGCCATCCTTAACGGGCAGCGTGCGGATGTTGTGCTTCAAAAGCAGCGCGCGCGCATCCTCCGCCGTGGCATTCTCCCCGACCGCAATCACATCACGCGACATGATATCGGCGCAGCTGACGGTGCCATGGGAACGAACGGCAGCCTCTACCTCGACCTGCCGCAGCAAGCGGCTCAAGTCACCACGATCGATATCGAACGTTTCCTCGAACTTCGCCAGCGCCGCATCGACGTCTTCCTCGCGGAAGCCTATCCGTGTCACGGACGGCGGATCGATCGTCTGATGCGTATTGACCGGCGCCGGCACGGCGACGTGCGGATAGTTTCGCCGTCCCAGTTTATGGAAAACAATGCCGAGCGCCACCAGGATGCAGGAATTCAGCGCCACCGGCACAAAGGGGAAAAGCAGCCCCCAGCTCGCTACCGCCGGGCCGCCCAGCACGGCGGTCAGCGCCGCGGCGCCACCCGGCGGGTGCAGGCAGCGGGTGAACGACATGGCGCCGATCGCCAACGAGACGCCGACGCCGATCGCGATGATCGGTTCGTGAATGAAGTGTGCGGCGAGAATGCCCATCATGGCGGAGATCGTGTTGCCACCAATGATCGACCAGGGCTGTGCCAGCGGACTTGCCGGCACGGCGAAAAGCAGCACGGCCGAAGCCCCCATCGGCGCGACGATTAGCGGCAGGTGCGGGCCCTGGCCGAAAAAGTAGCCACAGACCATGCCTGTCAGCGCGATCGCAATCAGCGCGCCAAGGCAGGCAAGCATGCGCTCACGCAGCGTGGCGCCGGCGAGGATCGGCGAAAACAAGCGGCGGCCGAGGGCCTTGGGAGTGCTGGAATCTGACATGACGAACCGACAGTTTGTGAAACGAAGCGTGCGGGTTGCAAGAAGGTTGCGCGCAGAGGTCAGCCGCTTGGAGGTGAGAGGCCGTCCCTGCCCCTCGAGGCAATGAGGACATCGTGAAAAGCCTCGAACGCGTCCGATCGGTCACCCTTGCGGCGAACGAGAAAGGTCTCCACTGCGCCAATATCGCGGGTGACGATATCGGCGGGCCAGCGCAGAAGGTCGTAGACGGAGCGCGGCATGACGCCGAAGGCGTTGCCGGCGACAATGCTGGCGAGGATCGCATGATAGGAGCCGAGCTCGAGCGTGCGCGGCGAAGCGGCGTCCTCAGCCCACTCCTCGGCCATGCGCCGATAGGTGCAGCCTGGTTCCATCACGGCGAGCGTCCCGACACGCAGATCGGCTGCGGCTTTCACCTCGGGATGCTTCGGCGGAAGGACGAGGATCAGATCCTCGAGATAGATCCGCCGCGCTTCAAACCGGCCGAGGTCGAGATCGGCATAGCGCGTCTCGTCCAGCGACGTCTGCGGCGGCCGCGCGATCAACGCGCAATCCAGCTCTTCGGCGAGCACGCTCTGCATGAGCTCCCGTGTCGCCCCCATCGTCAATTGCAGGGAAACGTCGGGCCACAGCGACCCGAACCGCCTGATGACCTCGGGGAGTCGGCTCGCGGCCGTGCTTTCCATCGTTCCGACGCGCATCACGCCCGATGCAGCCAGCGGCCGCACGGCCTGCTTTGCTTCCACGGCCAGATCGGCAAGACGTGTCGCATAGGATAGAAAGATCGTGCCTTCGCGCGTCAACGACATCTTTTTGCCGTCTCGAGAAAACAGCGCCACCCCAAGATCCTCTTCGAGCTGCTGGACGCGCGTCGTGACGTTCGACGGCACACGCCCCACTGCGGCCGCCGCCTTCGTGACGCTGGAATGCGCCGCGACTGCCTTGAAGATTTCAATTGACGACAGATCCATATATTCGCTCGAAAAGAATACGGGAGGCGCTTTATTCTCTAAATGGAAACGAAAATCAACCGCTCTTTCTGGGATGTGACCGCGTTGCCCGATTTTTCCGCCCTGGCCCGGAAAACAAAAGAGCCGCCGGATTGCTCCGACGGCTCTTCGAAATTCTTGTTCTGTCCGACTTAGTTCGAGTCGAACTTCCGCACTTCCATGAAGTTGACCGCAGTGCCGCTGAAGCGGCCCGGATCGATGGAGGCTGTCTTCGTGAAGCCCTCCGCATAGACCGCGGTCGGCTGGGCACGAAGCGTCTGGCTGACGAAGCGAGGCGCCTTGACCGGCTTGGTGACCATTTCCATGCGGGCATTGGTGAGCGCCCACTGCGAGATGATCTTCTGCGTCAGCTTCGGCTCGGTGCGAACCGTTGCGCGGCTGGCGTCGGCCTCTGCCGCCTCATGCTTCGTCGGGCGGCCGCCCTTGGTCGGCAGGCCCTGCGACAGTCCATTCGCATCGGTCGGCTTCGGTGCATCGAACGCATCGCCGAAGCTTGCGGACTTCGTCGCCGGCACCAGAGCGGCAAGCTGCAATTGCGGCCTTTCGCCCGGAACCTTTTGCGGCATTGCCGCGTTAATAGCCTGCTCGACGCTCGTGACCGGCGCCTGGTTGGATGCGACTTGACGATCGCCATCAACATTTTGCTGGTCGAGGGCATCGGCAACGGCCGGAGAAAGCGTATCTTCCTGGTCCACCATGTCGTCCTCAGCTTCGGCATCGGCACTCGCCGCGGCCAGAAGCTTTTCGGCAAGCGCCGGTCGTTCACCCGGCGTCGGAACCGCTGCGAGATTCCCCGTCATCGCAGATGGATCAGCCGAGGCGACTTCCGCGTCTCCTGGAGAGCGGCGCGGTCCGAGTAGGGAAGGAACCGGTACGCTGTAGGCGCTGAGATCCGCGAACTGCTGCTGACCTTGCTCGGTCACAGCGGAAAGGGCTTGCTGCGCTGCATTTCCGGATTGCGGAGCGACGAGGGCGCTGGCCATCTCGCTACCGCCTGGCTGATTGGCGAACGCCGGACGCACCTGCGGAATCGGCGCGTTTACACTTGCGACTTCAGTAGCCTGCGCGGGCACTTGCTCGCCGGGATTGGCGGCGTTCGGCATGTTAGCCGCTGGCGGCGTCGCCTTCGCGACCGCCACTGCTGCGCTGCTATCATCATCGGAGCTGTCTTCGGCCTCGTCGGCGCCGCCTCCAAACAGGGCTGCAAACAGCGTCTTATGCTTTGGCTGATCGCCGACCGACGAGCCCGAATAGGCGCCGGAGCTTGCCATCTGCACCTGCGTCGAGCTCACGCGACGCTTGTAATCGGCCACCGCCTGCTCGTAGCCCGGCAGCGGACGGCCATCCGATGGGATGTGCATCGTGTTGCCGTTGGGGAAGAGCCGGACCAGTTCTTCGCGGCTCATGCGCGGCCAGGCGCGGACGCCGCCGACGTCCATGTGGACGAAGGGAGAGCCGGATTTCGGATAGAATCCAACGCCGCCGACCTGCATTTTCATGCCGATGCCGCGCAAAGTGGCCAGTTTGACGTCGGGAATGAAGAAATCCATCGCCTTGCCAAGCATATGCTGGCTCTTCTCGGCGACGCCGGAATTGCGCGAACGCGACTTCAGCATGGCGTTGGTGGCCGGAGAACGGAAGCCGCAGACGACGTTGATGTAGTCGCGCGAGCCGCTCTGACGGTAGACTTCCCAGATGAGGTCGAAAAGGCGCGGGTCCATGTTCGTCGGCTGGTTCTTACGCCAGTCGCGAAGGAACCGGTTCAGTTGCTGGAGACCCTTCGGGTCAAACCGGCCGTTGCGCTTGTAGGTGATGACGGCTTTTTCGCCGGTATGGACGAAATAGAGTTTGAGACTACGCGTTTCGCCTGCCGCCTCGGAAGGCGAACTGACTAGAACAGGCGACGAAACGGCGAGTGCGAGAAGGGCGGCCATAGCCGTCCTAAACACCTTTCCGCAAAGGCCCGTGGACCTTGTGCGCCAGTTCAAGCGCGAAGGTCTCGTATTCCGATTCAGATCCGGCAACTCAATCCCCGTCAGACAGCCGATGGTCCCTCTTTGACACCGTTGACTGTTAAATGCGGTCACACGATGGCAAAAATGCCACACGCGTTCAACCTTTTCTTTACATAGTGAACAGCCCACTAACAAGTGGTTTATGTTTCGTAACAAAAGATGATTGCCGGAGTGTTAATTAGAAAACCTATGCCGCGTCCTTCAGCGGATTGTCGGGGTCTATGCCGTAATCCTTGAGTTTCCGGTACAATGTGGACCTTCCGATACCCAATTTCCGAGCCACTTGACTCATCTGCCCCCGATAGAATTTAAGGGCGAATCGGATCAGTTCTTCCTCCACATCCGCGAGCTTGCGCACATCCCCGGCAGGGTTTGTGCTCGCAATTGCGTTGTCGGGCGCCTCCGTGATTCGTGCAACCGCCTCTTCGACGCTGGCCTGATGGGCCGGATAATCGGTGGCTGAAAAGTCGTTTTGTCGATCGACACGCCTGTTGTCGGCGACCAGCGCCAAATGATCAACGACCTCGTATTCGGGCAGCTGTGCCGCAATCTGCGGGAAATCCGCTTCGGTCAGCTCACCGCCTTCGGCGAGGACCACCGCGCGGAAAATCGCGTTCTCGAGCTGGCGGATATTGCCCGGCCAGTCATAGGCTGTGAGCAAAGCCAATGCACCGGAGCTAACCGACATACGACGGCCGTTCTTCTGCTCGCTCGAGAAGCGCTCGGTGAAGACGCGCACGAGATGCGGAATGTCTTCCTTTCGCTTGCGGAGCGCGGGAATGGTGATCGGGAAGACATTCAGGCGATAGTAGAGGTCCTCGCGGAAGTGACCGTTCTTGACCTCTTCGATCAGATCCTTGTTTGTCGCCGAAATCAGCCGGACATTGACCTTGTGCGCAGTGCGCGCGCCAACGGTCTCAATTTCCCCCTGCTGGACGGCGCGCAGCAGCTTGACTTGAACCTCGAGCGGCAGGTCGCCGATCTCATCGAGGAAGATGGTGCCGCCATCGGCTTCCATGAACTTGCCGATATGCTTTTCGGTGGCACCGGTGAAGGCGCCCTTTTCGTGGCCGAAGAGAATGCTTTCGACCAGATTGTGCGGAATGGCGCCGCAATTGACCGTGACGAATGGCTTGCCGGAACGGTCGCTGCCGGACTGGATCGCACGGGCGACCAGTTCCTTGCCGACGCCGGACTCGCCTTCAAGCACGACAGGAATGTTCGACTGCGCTGCGCGCTGCGCCAGATCGATGACGCGGAGCATTGCCGGGCTGGCCGAAACGATATCATCGAAGCCGACTGCGCCGGAGCGCGATCGGCGGCCGGCGCGTGCCTTGACCTCGCGCTGGTCGAGCTTCAGGGCGTTGGAGATCGAATTGGCAATCCGCTCCGGAGAGACCGGCTTGACGACGAAATCGAAGGCGCCGGCGCGCATTGCCTGCACCACGGTCTCGATACCGCCCTGCCCTGTCTGGACAATCACCGGAACATGCGTGCCGAATTCGTGCAGTGCCTCGAGGAATTCGAGGCCCGTCATCTCCGGCATCATCAGGTCGAGAACGATGACATTATAGAGGCCGCTGCCTCTCTTCACCATCTCCAGCCCGATCCGGCCGTTTTCCGCCTGATGGACGACGTGGCCGTGACGCTCTATCGCGTTCTTGAGCAGTCGACGCTGGATCGGGTCGTCCTCGACGACGAGTATCTGCGCTGCACCCTTGAGCTCATGGTAACCGGTCATTGCTGCCTCACTTCATGCGAAACCTGAGAGGCACTTTGGCAGAAAGGCTTGAACATCCAGTTTTGAGAAACAATTGCATTTTAACGTTTGTGACGAGGCCGAATCCGACCCGAAACGGAGCTTGTGGGCAGGCGAAAGCCCCTTGATGCCAAGCCTTTAGCGGCATAGACAGTCAAGCCTGTCGCAAAAGAGGAAGAGGACCCCGATGATGAAAAACACGCTCTCCGGCACCGCCATTAATTTTTCGGCAAGTTCTGCTGCCTCCGCGACCGACGCCGCTCTGGGCGAACTGCCGACCTGGAAGCTGCAGGATCTCTACCCCTCCGCAACGTCCACGGCCTTTACCGCCGACATGGAGAAGGCCGGCAGACAGGCAATCGCCTTCGAAGAGAAGTGGAAGGGCAAGCTTGCCGATGCCGCGACAAAAAAAGGCGCCGAGGGCATCGGTCAGGCACTGAAGGAGTATGAGGCGCTGGACGACATTATCGGGCGCCTCGGCTCCTTTGCCGGCCTTACTTATTTCTCCGACACATCGAACCCGGTGAACGGCAAGCTCTATGGTGACGCCCAGACAAAGATCACCGAATTCTCCAGCCATCTGTTGTTTTTTGCGCTTGAACTCAATCGCATCGACGACGCCGTCATCAATGCCTGCATGGCAAACGACCCGGATGCCGGCCACTACCGACCCTGGCTCATCGACCTGCGCAAGGACAAGCCCTATCAGCTGGAAGACAAGCTCGAACAGCTGTTCCTAGAAAAATCGATGACCTCGGCGGCTGCCTTTAACCGCCTGTTCGACGAGACGATGGCGGACCTGCGCTTCGAGGTCGACGGCGAGAAGCTGCCGCTCGAAGTCACGCTGAACATGCTCCAGGAAAAGGATCCTGAGGTTCGCCATAAGGCTGCGATGGCGCTGGCGAAGACCTTCAAGGAAAACCTGCGCATCTTCGCGCTGATCACCAACACGCTCGCCAAGGATAAGGACATCTCGGACCGCTGGCGCGGCTTCGAGGACATTGCTGACAGCAGGCATCTTGCCAACCGTGTCGAGCGCGAGGTGGTCGACGCGCTGGCGGCTGCCGTCAAGGAAGCCTATCCCCGCCTCTCGCACCGATACTACAAGATGAAGGCAAAATGGCTCGGCATGGACCAAATGAACTTCTGGGACCGCAACGCACCGCTGCCGGAAACCTCCAATGCCGTGATTTCCTGGAACGAGGCGAAGGACACGGTGCTGTCGGCCTATGGCAACTTTGCGCCGGAGATGGCCGCAATCGCCAAGCGCTTCTTCGACGAGCAGTGGATCGACGCCCCCGTCCGCCCCGGCAAGGCGCCCGGCGCCTTCGCGCACCCGACCGTTCCGTCGGCGCACCCCTATGTGCTCGTCAACTATCTCGGCAAGCCGCGCGACGTGATGACGCTCGCCCACGAGCTTGGCCATGGCGTCCATCAGGTTCTGGCCGGCGCCCAGGGCGCGCTTATGTGCCAGACGCCGCTGACGCTTGCCGAAACCGCATCCGTCTTCGGCGAAATGCTGACTTTCCGCGCCCTTCTCGACAAGACCAAGGACAAGCGTGAGCGCAAGGCGATGCTTGCCCAGAAGGTCGAGGACATGATCAATACGGTCGTGCGCCAAATCGCCTTCTACGAGTTCGAGCGCAAAGTCCACACCGCCCGCAAGGCCGGCGAACTGACATCGGATGATATCGGAGAACTCTGGCTCTCAGTGCAATCCGAAAGCCTCGGGCCGGCGATCAAGATCTCGGAAGGCTACGAGACCTACTGGGCTTATATCCCGCACTTCATCCACTCGCCCTTCTACGTCTACGCCTACGCCTTCGGCGATTGCCTGGTGAACTCGCTCTATGCCGTCTACCAGAAGGCCGACAAGGGCTTTCAGGAGAAGTATTTCGAGCTTCTGAAGGCGGGCGGCACCAAGCATCATTCGGAGCTTTTGAAGCCATTCGGCCTCGACGCCACCGATCCGTCGTTCTGGAGCAAGGGGTTGTCGATGATCGAAGGGCTGATCGACGAATTGGAAGCACTTGATAAGAGCGCATAAGCTCTCGATCCAAAGGCAGGCATGACCAAGGCTGAACGCTACGTTCTGTTCCGGGATGACACGACCGGGCAAGTGATGCTCTTTTCCGATCCGTCGGAGATCATCATTGCCCGGACGCGCGCCGAGTTCCTTGCGGGCCTTGCCCGTATGGAAGAGGCAAAAGCGGCTGGCAAATGGCTGGCGGGCTACATGGCTTATGAAGCCGGCTACCTCTTCGAGGAAAAGCTCGCCGCTTTCCTGCCTGAAGGCCGGGAGACGCCGCTGCTCGCCTTCGGCGTCTTCGATACTCCCGAAGCCGGTATCCATCCTCTCGCGCAGCAGACACACCGCAGCGAAAACGACGAATTCCTGAGCGAGCCCAAGGCCGGTTGGGACTTTGCTCGATATAAAGAGCGATTCGATCGCCTGCATTGGCACCTACGTCAGGGCGATTGCTACCAGGCAAACCTCACCATGCCGATCACCGCCCGCTGGTCCGGCGATCCGCGCGACGCCTTCTGGTCGCTGATTTCGAGGCAGCCTGTGAAATACGGCGCGCTGGTCGATCTCGGCGGCCCCATCCTGCTTTCACGCTCGCCCGAGCTCTTCTTCCGCACCGACGAAGAGGGCTGGATCGAAACACATCCGATGAAGGGAACGGCAAAACGCGGGGCCGATGATACCGAGGACGCGGCAATCGTCGCCGCGATGCGCGACGACATAAAGACGCAAGCCGAAAACCGCATGATCGTCGATCTGCTGCGCAACGACATCTCGCGCATCACGGAGGTCGGCACCCTGGATGTCCCGAAACTCTTCGACATCGAGACCTATCCGACCGTCCACCAGATGGTCAGCCACGTGCAGGCGAAACTCCTTCCGAATCTGACCATTCGCGATATCTTCGCTGCCCTCTTTCCCTGCGGATCGATCACCGGCGCCCCAAAACTCAGTGCCATGCAGATCCTGCACGCGCTGGAAGACACACCGCGCGACGCCTATTGCGGCGCGATCGGCATGATTGCGCCCGGCGGCGGCATGCGCTTCTCGGTGGCGATCCGCACCATTAGCCTCTTTTCCGATGGCAAGGCGGTCTTCAACGTCGGCGGCGGCATCGTCTTTGATTCCACCGCCGAAGCCGAATACGAGGAGTGCCTGCTGAAAGCGCGGTTTGCGATCGGCGATCAGGAGATCGTGCGATGAACGACTTCTCGCTGCTCGAAACACTGCGTTGGGAACCCGAAGCCGGTTTCGTCAGGCTGCGCCTGCACCTGGCGCGCCTCTCCCGCTCCGCGCGCCGCATCGGCTTTCCAGACCCCACGGATGCTACCGCGAAACTGAAAGAAGCGGTTAGCAGCGCCACAACGGCACGGCGAACGCGTCTGACGCTCGACCGGCTGGGGCAGATCGAGATCACCACGGCTCCCTTCGCGCCGATCCCAGAAGGCACCACATGGAAGGTCCGGATTGCCGAAACCCGTCTCGATTCCGCCGACAAATTGCTGCGGATGAAAACGACGCGCCGTGGTGTCTACGAGACCGCACGCGCCGACTATCCGTCGTCCGAAGTTGACGAAGTTCTGCTTCTGAACGAGCGCGGCGAGGTCTGCGAAGGCACCATCACCTCAGTCTTTCTCGACGACGGATCAGGCGTGTTGCGCACGCCACCAATCTCCTGCGGCCTGCTCGCCGGCGTCTTGCGCACCGAGTTGATCTGCCAGCGCAAGGCGCGGGTTGGACGCATCTCTGTCCACGATCTGACAGCCGGAACACTCTATATGGGTAATTCGTTGCGCGGACTGATACCGGCCCGCCTCCTCAGCTAGGCCACGATCTTCAACCGATCGCGGCCGCTTTGCTTGGCGTGATACAGGGCTTCGTCGGCGCGGGCATAGACCTCGCGCGCCGTCTCTCCTGGCCGCAACTCCGCCAACCCTGCAGAGCAGGTGTAAGAGAAGGACGGTGCGGTGGGTATAGGACGCGCGCCGCGCACCATTCCGATGAGGCGTTCTATGATCAGTTCGGCCTGCGCCAGGGTCGTATCCGGCAGGATCAACATGAATTCCTCGCCGCCGATCCGCCCGAAGCTGTCACGTCGGCGGATAACCGGCTGCACGCGGCGTGAGAAATCAATCAGCACATCGTCGCCGAACTGGTGGCCATAGATGTCATTGATGCGCTTGAAGAAATCAAGGTCGATGATGCAGATGCAGCCCACAGTGCCGGGATTGGCAGAGGCCTGCCCCGCGATCAGGCTCTCCAGCGCCGCCATCATGAAGCGACGGTTGGAAATACTGGTCAACTCATCCGTCTGCGAGGCCCGCAGCGCAAAGTCGCGGTCCTGCCGTACGTCTCGCCCGCTTTGCTTCAGAAAGGTGATGTCGCTAGCAACACAAAGCATCCAGCCGTCTTTCTGCACGGTCTCGGTCATCCAGAACCAGCGACCGTCGACGACGTCGGTTTCGAACGCCCTGAACGGCAGCTTGCCCCGGCGCGATTGCGCGGAAACGAGCCAAGTCTCGAAATCAGCAGTGCGAATGATCGTCCCCTTGCCCGCCTTCGTATTGCGCCGCATGAGTTCCGACCACAAGGGAGTCTCGTCCGGTTCGATGGCGAAAGTCGAACGAAAGGCAGCATTTGCATAGCGCAACCGGTCTTCCTGATCGTAAACGGCGATCAGGACCGCGCTTTCTTCCTGCAATTCGGCAAGCCGCTCAGATATCTGGTTCATCCAATTGTTCCGGGGCACGCTGCAAACAATGGTTCGCACTTTGGCGCAGAGCTCAAAAAAGAAGATGGATGGCTCGGCGCCGATTGAATATTCACATGCATCGGAACACAACACCCCGAAAGGAAATTCTGCGATGTTCATCCTCGCCCTGACCTATGTGAAGCCGAACGAGGAAGCCGACAGGCATATGGAGCCGCATATGGCCTGGGTCAAGGAAGGCTATGCAAAAGGCTGGTTCCTCGCCTCCGGCCGCAAGGTGCCGCGAACTGGCGGCGTGGTGCTCGCGGTCGGTCAGCATGCCGAAATCGAGGCCTACGTCGCAAAAGATCCCTTCACGGTGCATGGCATCGCCGAATACGAGATCACCGAGGTCGCCATCACCACGACTATCGAGGGATTGGATATTTTAAAGGGCTGATTCACAACCGGCGCACCGCCAATTCACTGTGCTCTACTTGGAGCACGGGCCGCCCCAAACTTAGGTGTACCTCGACCGCCAAAACGCTTCACCATAGAGTCCGCATGGTCCGTTGCCCGATATGTCTCTCACGAAAGACAGGAGCGCATTATGTCACAGGCTGAAGCAAAACGCGGTACGATGGGTCAGCAGAAGTCAGGTATGACCCAGAACAACACCTCACAGCCCGGAAGATTGCGGCCCGAAGAGTTGGTCCCGTCGCGCTACGCGGTCCGGGTCGGTGAGATTGACGTGCTGGTGGTCAGCGATGGGGTACTGCCGCTTCCAACCGCGATGTTGGGACATAACGCCGACCCGACCGCCCGGGCGGCCTGGCTTAAGGACATGTTCCTGCCGCCGGACGCTTTCGACTGGGCGCTGAACGTGGTCGTGGTGCGCAGCGGCGGGCAGACCATACTCATCGACGCTGGGCTGGGATTGGACCCGGACTTGAACTTGCCGCGGGCCGGGCAGTTGACCAAGCGACTGGAGGCGGCTGGCATCGATCTTGGATCCGTCACCGACATCGTGCTCACCCACATGCACATGGACCATGTTGGCGGGCTGCTCGTCGACGGAGTGAAGGAACGGCTGCGGCCGGACCTGCGGATTCACGTGGCGGCCGCCGAGGTCAAATTCTGGGAGTCGCCCGATTTCTCCCGCGTCTCGATGCCGCCGGGGTTCCCGGACGCGCTTCGGGCGGCCGCCAAACGTTTCACGGAAGAATACCGCAGCCATCTGCGGCTGTTCGATGAAGAGCAAGCGGTAGCGCCGGGCGTGGTCGCCACACGTACCGGCGGTCACACCCCTGGGCACAGCGTGGTCCGCGTGGCGTCCGGCAACGATCGGCTGATGTTTGCCGGCGACGCCGTGTTCGCGGTCGGGTTCGAACACCCCGACTGGTATAACGGTTTCGAACACGATCCAGAAGAAGCGGCCCGCGTCCGGGTCCGACTTTTGCGGGAGCTGGCGGAGACCGGCGGACTGCTGGTGGCTACTCATCTGCCGTTCCCGTCCGTTGGCCACGTTGCAGTCGAGGGCGACGATTTTCGTTGGGTGCCGGTCTTCTGGGACTACTGAGGGCTTGTCGGGTCAGGGCATGAGCCAAATCTGGCCCCATCCGGACAGTCTGTGGCGGACGGTCTTCCATCGGGGGACATTGGCGGCATAGAGTGCGATCATGACGCCTCTGACCTATACACCCTATGGCGGCTCCGCCCGGCCTTTCACCATCGGTTTGATGCCGCTCGATCCTAGCCGCTGGATCGAGCCGGATGACGATTGGGCCCGCTATGTCGGCGAGAAACGACGCCTGATCGAGACACATCGCGACGAGATCTTCGTTGCCGAGGCGGATACCGCGGAAGCACAGCAGGAGGTCTTCGATCTCCTGCTGGCTTATCTTGCGGAATATCATCCGAAGCTTGCCGACAGCGTTGCCCATGCAACCGAGCGGGATGCACCGCCCCTGCTGCGTGCCGGCCTGCTGGTGCAGGACGATCTCGTCATCATGCGACGTAGGGAAGACGGCTGGCATCTTGTCGCCGGCTTTGTCGCCTTCCCGTCCTCATGGTCGCTGCAGGAGAAGTTCGGTCGCCCGATGCAGGCAATTCACGCCGACGTGCCCGGTTTCGGCGAAGGTACGCGTAACGCGACACTCATCACCCGCATCTTCGATAACCTGCAGGTTTCGCAACCTGTGGAACGGCTGAACTGGTCCGTGAACGTCACGGATGAACTATTTTTGCCACTCTCCAAACACCGCCGCCCGCCGTCGGCCGACCCGTTCACGCTCGCCGAGCGCTTTGCTCGCGTCGAGCGCCAGACGCTGCACAAACTGCCGAAGTCGGGCGATATTCTGTTTACCATCCGCGTCTATGTCGATTCGATAGCCGCGATCGCCGACCACCCGAATGCCGCCAAACTTGCCGGAAGCTTCGCCGCGCAGCTGGATAGTCTCGATGAGCAGCAGGCGGCCTATAAAGGTCTGATACTGCAGAAGGCCGAACTCGTCGCGAAGCTTCGAGCGCTCGCGGACACCCTCTCTCCCGCCTGAGTTTTATGCTCTTGCTCTTTATTGTGACGCCGTTTTGTGGTTAGAGCCGATAATCTCGCATTCTCTGCGCAATTTCCAGATGAATTCCTAAAGGCCCATCGCCTTCGTCGCCTTCCACAGGAGAAAAGAAAGAATGACGGAACAAACCCACCCGGTATATGCCGAAATTACTGGCCCGATCGTGATGATCGGCTTTGGCTCCATCGGCCGCGGTACCCTGCCGCTGATCGAGCGCCACTTCAAATTCGACAAGAGCCGGATGGTAGTCATCGACCCGCGCGACGACGCAGATCACACCGAAATCATGGCAAAGCATGGCGTGAAGCACATCAAGGCTCATGTCACGAAGGAAAACTACAAGGAACTGCTGAAACCGCTTCTGACCGAAGGCAGTGGCCAGGGTTTTTGCGTCAATCTCTCCGTCGACACCGGTTCGGTCGACCTGATGAAGCTCTGCCGCAAGCTCGGCGCTCTCTACATCGATACCGTCATCGAGCCCTGGCTCGGTTTCTACTTCGACAAGAGCATGAAGAATGCCGACCGCACCAACTACGCACTGCGTGAAACTCTTCGCAAGGAAAAGGCGAAGAACCCGGGCGGTCCGACTGCTGTCTCCACCTGCGGCGCAAACCCGGGTATGGTTTCGTGGTTCGTCAAGAAGGCGCTCGTCAACCTCGCCAACGATATCGGTGTGAAGTTCGAAGAGCCGGATCAGCACGACCGCGAAGGCTGGGCGAAGCTGATGAAGAAGGTCGGCGTCAAGGGCATCCACATCGCCGAGCGCGACACGCAGCGTACCAAGCATCCGAAGCCGCTTAACGTCTTCTGGAACACCTGGTCGGTTGAAGGCTTCATCTCCGAAGGCTTGCAGCCGGCCGAACTCGGCTGGGGCACCCACGAAAACTGGATGCCGAAGAACGGCAAGAAGCACAAGAAGGGTTGCAAGGCTGGTATCTACCTCGAGCAGCCGGGCGCCAACACTCGCGTCCGCACGTGGTGCCCGACCCCCGGTCCGCAGTACGGCTTCCTCGTAACGCACAACGAGGCGATCTCGATCGCCGACTTCTTCACCGTTCGCGACAAGGACGGCGAAGTCACCTTCCGTCCGACCTGCCACTACGCCTACCATCCGGCGAACGACGCGGTTCTCTCGATGCATGAGATGTTCGGCAACGGCGGCAACCCGCAGCCGGTTCACCACGTTCTCGACGAGGACGAGTTGGAGGACGGCATCGACGAACTCGGCGTCCTGCTCTACGGCCATGAGAAGAACGCTTACTGGTACGGTTCCCGCCTGTCGCTGGAGGAAACGCGCCGCATCGCGCCTTACCAGAACGCGACGGGCATGCAGGTCACCTCCGCCGTTCTCGCCGGCATGGTCTGGGCCCTTGAAAATCCGACGGCCGGTATCGTCGAAGCCGACGAAATCGACTACAAGCGCTGCCTCGAGGTGCAGAGCCGGTACCTCGGCCCGGTCGAAGGCCACTACACCGAGTGGACGCCGCTGGAAGGTCGCCCGGGGCTCTTCCCGGAAGAGATCGACACCAAGGATCCGTGGCAGTTCAAGAACATCCTCGTTCGCTGATCCCAGCCCGAACCGCATTTGAAGATGCCCGCCTTGCGGCGGGCATTTTTGTAACGCCTGCTGTATAAATGCCGTCATGAGACCTTGAAGTCTTGCCTTAACTACCGGCTCGCGCCATGTGTTTCACAACCACACGGATAGTTCTCGTTCCGAAGCCCCGGGAGAAACTCATGAGAATCAGACCCCTCCTTGTCCTCATCGGCGCGTCCGCGGCGTTGAGCGCCTGCACCACGTCGTCGCCGCGCCCGGTACCGGTCGCTGCAACCCCGGCTCAGACAGGCGTTGAGGGTTCATGGTCGGATCCGAACGGCATCATCTCCACATTCCAGGCCGGAACCTTCACCACGCGCACGACCGACAGCAACCAGCTTCTCGCGTCGGGCACTTATGTGAACACCTCCCCGTCGCTGGTCGAGATCAACATGACCTCGCTGGTGCGCAAGACGCAATCCAAGGTCAACTGCGCGCTGGTGACCCAGAGCCAGCTCAATTGCACCTCCGACGCCGGTTCCCAATTCACGCTCACGCGCCGCATGTAGAGCTGTAAGGTTCGATTTGCGTTGGACTAAATGGTTCTGGTCTGCCAAAAGGCCCCGAGGACGCGACCGCCGTTATTTATAGAACGGGGTCGGGCGACCGATTGACGTCACGTTGCTGCCGCGAGATCACGCTGGCCGTCCTCAAATTCTCAACAAGCCGGTTTCAGAGGATGACTGCGTTCGCAGCCTGAGCGGATTTTCGTCGTTCGAAAAAAGAAAGCAGCTCTAGGGTTTGTTGAAAGCAGCCTCTCGCGAGGTTTTTCGTTTACCGCCCTTGGAATGCGCCGCTTCTGTCACAGCTTTTTCTCTTGCCGCCGCTAAATGCTTGGTGGAAACATTGATCACCTAGGGACGGCGGAGCGCAGGGGATATGGCTTCGCCGAAAAATCAGGAGAGCAGGATGACGAATTTTCAGTTCGGTCTGTTGACCGCGTCGATGCTGGCGCTGTCAAGCAGCGCCGCTTTTGCCGATTACGAACTCAATATCCTTCACATCAACGATTTCCATTCGCGCATCGAGTCGATCAACAAGTTCGATTCCACCTGCTCGGCCGAGGAAGAAGGCAAGAAGGAATGCTTCGGCGGCGCCGCCCGCCTGAAGACCGCGATCGACCAGCGTCGCGCCGCCCTGAACGGCAAGAACACGCTGCTGCTGAATGCCGGCGACAATTTCCAGGGATCGCTCTTCTACACGACCTACAAGGGCGCGGTCGAAGCCGAAATGCTGAATGACATGAAGTTCGACGTCATGACCGTCGGCAACCACGAGTTCGACGACAGCGAGGATGGCCTGGCGACCTTCCTCGACAAGGTGCAATTCCCAGTCATTTCGGCCAATGTCCTGGCCGGTGACGGCTCCAAGCTCGGCGATCGCATCAAGCCTTCGCTGGTGCTCGAGGTCGGCGGCCAGAAGATTGGCATCGTCGGCGCCGTGACCAACGATACCGAAGAACTGTCCTCGCCCGGCCCGAAGGTGATGATCGCCGACGACGTGCAGACCATCACCGCGGCCGTCGAAGACTTGAAGAAGCAAGGCATCAACAAGATCATCGCGCTGACCCATGTCGGCTATCCGCGCGACCTCGCAGCCATCGCCAAGATCCCCGATGTCGACGTCGTCGTCGGCGGCCATTCGCACAGCCTGCTGTCCAACACCGACCCGAAGGCGGAAGGCCCCTACCCGACGATGGTCGACAATCCCGGCGGCTACAAGGTGCCGGTGGTTCAGGCGGCATCGTACAGCAAGTATCTCGGCGACCTCGTCGTCACCTTCGATGACAACGGCGTCGTCAAGGACGCCAAGGGCGACCCGATCCTGATCGATTTCTCCTTCACTCCGGATCCGAGCCTCACCGCGCGTATCGCCGAACTCGCCAAGCCGATCGAAGAACTGCGCAAGAAGGTCATCGGTTCCAGCGAAGCCCCGATCCAAGGCGACCGCACTGTCTGCCGAGTCGAGGAATGCTCAATGGGCAACCTCGTCGCCGACGCCATGCTCGACCGCGGCAAGAGCCAGGGCATGAGCGTCGCCATCCAGAATGGCGGCGGTCTGCGCGCCTCGATCGATGCCGGCGACGTCACTCAGGGCGAAGTCATCACCGTGCTGCCGTTCCAGAACACGCTGGCGACCTTCCAGCTGACGGGTGCCGATATCCGCAAGGCTCTCGAAAATGGCCTGAGCCAGATTGAACAGGGCGCCGGCCGTTTCCCTCAGGTATCGGGCTTGAAATACACCTTCGATAAGACCAAACCTGCCGGCAGCCGCCTCGTTTCCGTCGAAGCGAAGGAAGGCGACGCCTTCGTGGTGCTCGACGATGCTAAGACCTACGGCGTCGTCACCAACAACTTCATGCGTGCAGGTGGCGATGGCTACTCGATCTTCGAGACGGCGGGCAAGAATGCCTACGACTTCGGACCGGACCTCGCCGACGTGACTGCCGAATATCTTGCAGCGCACTCGCCCTACAAGCCTTATACGGACGGTCGCGTGACCGAAGTCGCAGCCTCCGGTACCCAGGCAGCTGCCACGACGGCACCCGCACAGGCCGCGCCCGCCTCCCCGGCAGCACCGGCAGCTTCTACGGCACCCACCGCGGCAGCTCCGGCAGCGCTCGCCCCGAATACGCCGACCAACCACGTCATCGCCGCCGGCGATACGCTTTGGGATCTCTCCAAGCAGTTCTATGGCGAGGGCGCGCTCTGGAAGAAGATTTCCGACGCCAACGGCACGCCGGCGCCACGCCACCTGACGATCGGTAAGGAACTGCAGATTCCGTCGAAGTAAGACGATTTGTCTCGATTCTGAAAGCCGGTCCGGGGTTCCGCGGACCGGCTTTTGTTTCTATAGGGTGAACCACCGAAGTCCGGCTGCGTGTGAGCCGGTCAGACAAGACACCAAGGGTTTAAATGACGACCATTGAAACTGCGCACCGCCCGGCGGACCACCCGCCCGTCAAATCAGGCAAGGTCGGCGTCCTGCTCGTTAATCTGGGCACGCCCGATGGCACCGATTACACGTCCATGCGCCGTTACCTGAAGGAATTCCTGACCGACAAGCGCGTCATCGAGTGGTCACCCTGGAAGTGGTACCCGATCCTCTTCGGCATCGTCCTCAACACGCGCCCGCAAAAGGTGGGCAAGGCCTATGAGACGATCTGGAACAAGGACAGGAACGAGAGCTACCTGCGCACCTACACGCGCAACCAGTCCGATCTCATGGCCGAACGCTTGAAGGACCTGCCAAACGTGAAGGTGGATTGGGCAATGCGCTATGGCACGCCCTCGATTCCATCGCGCATCGAGGCGCTGAAGGACGAGGGTTGCGATCGCATCGTTCTTTTCCCGCTTTATCCGCAATACGCCGCCGCAACGACGGCAACCGTCAACGACAAGGCCTTCCAGCAGCTACTCAAGATGCGCTGGCAGCCGGCGCTGCGGACCGTCCCTGACTATCACGACGACGAGACCTACATCGAAGCACTTGCCAATTCGGTGAAGGACCATTTGGCGACGCTCGACTGGCAGCCGGACATGGTACTCGCCTCCTTCCACGGCATTCCTATGTCCTATTTCAAGCTTGGCGATCCCTATTATTGCCAGTGCCAGAAGACCGGCCGCCTGCTGCGCGAACGGCTGGGACTGCCGGAAGACAAGTTCATGGTGACCTTCCAATCCCGTTTCGGGCCGGAAGAGTGGCTGCAGCCCTATACCGACAAGACGGTGGAGAAGCTGGCCCAAGACGGCGTCAAGAAGATCGCCGTTCTGAACCCCGGTTTCGTGTCCGACTGTCTGGAGACACTGGAAGAAATCGCCGAGCAGGCCGCTCATTCCTTCCATGAGAATGGCGGCGAGAAGTTCGCTCACATCCCCTGCCTCAACGACAGCGAGGATGGCATGCGAGTGCTCGAAAAGGTCGTTCGCCGCGAACTGCTCGGCTGGGCCTGATCAGACGCCGCGCTTGTTGCCCCAGAGCAGAACATGCAACTGGGGCAGCACACGGGCCTCGAACCACCGGTCCTCGGTCACCTTGTCGACCAGCCACAGCATCCTGTCCATGATACCGTCGATATCGACGCGCGCATCGTCGTCGTCAGGCGGCGGAGGCGTGTGGTTCCCCGGCTGCAGATAGACGGGCAGATCGGGATAGCGCGCCGCCGCCTCGCGGGCATAGGCATAGTCGCGGTCGTCGAAGACGACGATCTTCAGCGCGATATCGGGCCCGCAGGCCGCCATCTTGAGACAGACCTCGAACGCATCCCAATCCGTCGCCATGCCGCTCGAGGGCGGCTTCAGGCTCAGCACCAGCACATCAAGATCGGCAAACCACTCCTTGGCGACGCTCCCCTGCGTTTCCAGCGCGAATCTGTAGCCTTGCTCATGCCCATGCGCGATCAGACCGCCAAGCGGCTGGATCGCCGGGTTGCCACCCGAAAGCGAGACCATCAGAGGCTTGCCGCCGGAGAGCCGCGTCACCTCCGCCCATATGCCATCGACGGTCATCGGCAGCCATTGATCGCGATACTCGCTATCCACAGCATGCAGGCTGTCGCACCAAGAACAGCGATAATCGCAGCCGCCGGTGCGAACGAAGACGGTCGGCAGGCCGATCAGGACGCCTTCCCCCTGGATCGTCGGCCCGAAGATCTCGCTGACGCGGATCTGGGCCTCGCGAGCCCCGCTCACGGTCGGTATTCCGCCCAGGTCTTCGGTGTCTCGCTGACGCGCACGGCGGAAGTCTCCGGCAGTCGCTCCTTGCACCAGTCGTAGAAGTGCTTGGCGAGATATTCCGAGGTCACGCGATCATGGCCGAACACCTCATTCAGATGCCGATGGTCGAAGCGCTCGTCGATGTAGCGCTTCAGCGGCGAAAGCTCTTGATAGTCTCGAACGAAGCCGTTCTCGTCGAGTTCGGCGGCGGCCAGTTCCACCACGACGATATAGTTGTGACCGTGCAGGCGAGCACACTGGTGATCGGCGGGCAGATGCGTCAGCTGATGCGACGCGGAAAAGTGAAACTCCTTGGTGATGCGAAACATCACTTCACCTCCCTGGCCGAATAGCCTGCTGTGGCCGCCACCCAGAAATCCGGATCCTCGTATTCCGTGGGGTCGGCGACGCCGGCCAGATGAAAGGCCTCGCGCCGCTCGACGCAGGTGCCGCACCGTCCGCAATGGCGCGTACCGCCCTTGTAGCAGGACCATGTCTCGGCAAATGGCGTCCCGTATTTCGCACCATCGGTAACGATATCGGCTTTCGAGACGTTGACGTAGGGAGCCAGCAGCGAAACACTGGCATAGCCATCCAGCGCCTGGTTCTGCATCTCCTGGAAAGCATCGATGAAGCCCGGGCGGCAATCGGGATAGATGAAGTGGTCGCCGCCATGCACGGCAACGGCGACCGCGTCGGCTTTCTGGGCCGCTGCGAGACCGAACGCGATTGCAAGCATGATTGCGTTGCGGTTCGGCACCACGGTCGCCTTCATCGTCTCCTCGGCATAGTGGCCGTCGGGCACGTCGACATCGTCGGTCAGGGCCGAACCCGTCAGGTGCCGGCCGATGGTGCGGATGTCGATGATCTGGTGCGGTACGCCGAGCCGCTTGGCGCAGGCTGTGGCAAAGTCCAGTTCCTTGCGGTGGCGCTGTCCGTAATCGAAGGAAAGCAGGCTGATAAGCTGATGCTCCGCCGCCACGCGATGGGCGAGCGAAATGGAGTCCAATCCGCCGGAGCAGATGACGATCGTCTTCATGATGAGGATCCCTTGTTTTGACCGGGTGGGCTGCGACCGGTATTTCCTGCGCGCCTTCTAATGCAAAGCGCTCCCGTTGTGAATAGTCGACTGACATCCCATATCGAATCCATAAACCGGATAGCTTCGCCAGCCGAAGATGCTGGCGTTTCAGGCCGGCTCGTCTAAGGTTGCATCAGTCGATTCTATCGCGGGGGAGTTTCATGGTTCTGAGTGGCTTCGATATCGTCGTCATAGCACTGGTGATCTTCGTCATCCTCGTGCTGTTTGCAGGCATCAAGATCGTGCCGCAGGGCTACCGCTACACCCTCGAGCGTTTCGGCCGCTATACGCGCACGCTGGAGCCCGGCCTCAACCTCATCACCCCCTTCATCGAGCGTATCGGCGCCCGCATGAACGTCATGGAACAGGTCCTGAACGTGCCGACCCAGGAGGTTATAACCAAGGATAACGCCTCCATCTCGACCGACGCCGTCGCTTTCTACCAGGTCCTCAACGCCGCCGAGGCAGCCTATCAGGTCGCGAACCTCGAGAATGCCGTCTTGAACCTGACGATGACCAACATCCGTACCGTCATGGGGTCGATGGATCTCGACGAATTGCTCTCGAACCGTGATGCCATCAACGACCGGCTGCTGCACGTCGTCGACGATGCCGTCCGGCCTTGGGGCATCAAGGTGACGCGCATCGAGATCAAGGACATCCAGCCACCACGCGACCTGGTGGACGCCATGGCGCGGCAGATGAAGGCCGAACGCGAGAAGCGCGCGCAGGTGCTGGAGGCCGAAGGCTCCCGTAACGCTCAGATCCTGCGTGCCGAGGGCTCCAAGCAATCGGCAATCCTGCAGGCCGAGGGTCAGCGCGAAGCCGCCTTCCGCAACGCCGAGGCTCGAGAACGCCTCGCCGAAGCAGAAGCCAAGGCAACCAAGATGGTGTCGGAGGCGATTGCATCGGGCAACATTCAGGCCGTCAACTATTTCGTAGCCCAGAAATATACCGAAGCTCTCACCGCGATCGGTACCGCCGGTAGTTCGAAGGTCGTGCTGATGCCGGTCGAGGCTTCGTCCATCATCGGCTCGCTTGGCGGCATTGGAGCGATCGCCAGGGAGGTCTTCGGCGACAACCCGACGCCGCCGCCACCACCACGCCAGCAGTCAACCCCGCGAACCACCCCGGCCGTCAACCCCTTCAACCCGCCAACGGAGCGCTGAGCCATGATCGCCAGCCTCGTCGCGGAACTCGGACCCTGGAGCTGGTGGATCGCCGGCTTGGTGCTGCTGGCCGCAGAATTGATCGCGCCGGGCGTCTTCCTTGTCTGGATCGGGCTTGCCGCCCTTATCGTCGGCATGCTGTCGCTACTGTTCTGGGACAGCAGCTTCTGGCTTTGGCAGGTTCAGGCCATCCTCTTTGCGCTTCTTGCAGTCGTGGCAACGGTGGTCGGCCGCAAGCTGACCCTGCAGCACGGTGAAACCGATCAGCCTTTCCTCAATCAGCGGGCCGAAAGCCTCATCGGGCGCACCGCGACGCTGGCGGAGCCCATCCGCGAAGGGCGCGGTCGTATTCGCCTCGACGATACGTTCTGGCTCGTAAACGGCCCGGACCTGCCTGTAGGCACCAAGGTAAAGGTGGTGGCGAGCAGCGGGCGCGATCTGACGGTAGAACAGGTCTGATCAGGCCACGCCGATCCGAAGCAGATCATGGAAGTGCACGAGCCCGATCGGGCGGTTGTCGTCGTCGACCACGATCAGTGCTCCGATGCTGTGCTGGTTGAGCATGGCAAGCGCGGCCGTTGCCAGCACTGTCGGCTTCACCGTCTTTGGTGTCCGCGTCATGATATCGTCGACAACGAGCTCGGAGAGGTTGCGCGTCAGGTTGCGTGCCAGGTCGCCTTCCGTGATGATGCCGCAGAGGCGCTCATCCTCGTCCAGAATACCGACGCAGCCGAAATGCTTCCGAGACAACGTCGAGATCGCCAGCGGCACCGGCGTTCCCTTGGCCACCAACGGGACGCGATCGCCCGTATGCATGATATCGGCGACATGGCTGAGACTCGCCCCGAGTTTGCCGCCCGGATGGAACACGTGAAAGTCGCGCGCCGTAAAGCCTCGTGCCTCAAGCAGCGCGATGGCAAGCGCATCGCCCATGGCGAGCTGCATCAGCGTCGAGGTGGTCGGAGCCAGCCCATGCGGACAGGCCTCTTCCTCGTTCGGCATCAACAGGACAATGTCGGATGCCGTGGCAAGCGACGATCTTTCGGAACATGTGACGGCAATCAGCGGAATCGAGAACCGGCGCGTATAGCCGATGATGCTGCGAAGCTCGGCACTTTCGCCGCCCTTGGAAAGGGCAAGGACGATATCCGTCGTGCCGATCATTCCGAGATCGCCATGGTTTGCCTCGGCCGCATGGACAAAGAAGGCCGGCGTTCCTGTCGACGCCAGCGTCGCCGCGATCTTCACACCGATGTGGCCGCTCTTGCCGACGCCTGTAACGATGACGCGACCGGTGACGCCGTTGATCGTCTCGACGGCCCGCATGAAAGGCCCGGCCAAGCCGTCGTCAAAAGCTCGCTCCAGGGCCTCAAGCGCCCGCCTCTCGGTGCCGATTGTCCGTTTCGCAGACTCCAGGACACCGTTTTCGATGACATTTACCGCTCTCTTGATCATGGCACTGCGTTAGCGGTTTTCATCCGCCGTGTCCATCGGCTGCCCTCACGGGCATCGCAGCGCAACGAATGGTTAACCACAAGCCTTTACGTTCGGGTAACGCTTCGACGCATGCCAGGATACACATGAGCCATTGGAAGGACACGAGCAGTCTCACGCCGCTCCGCGCGACGGGCTTTGCCGTGTCCATGGCTCTGATGACAGGCACTTTCCTCGCGCCCCACGCCGTACTTGCGCAGTCGACGCCCGTTTCCAACAGCTCGATCCGCTCGTCCACCGCACCTGCTGCTGCGGCGGTGGAGGATGAAGGCGATATCCCTGAAACACCGGCCGGCACTATGTCAACGGCCGACAATGCGGCGCCAGCGGCCACTGCTGCGCCGATTGCGGCTGCCGATCAAAAACCGAGCGACGAGACGACCGGTGCGATCCTCGATGAGGACATGATACGCCTCAACACGCGCGAAGCGCCGCTCGACGAGCGGCTGCCGGCCCGCAAGCCGGAGCCGAATCCGGCGGCCGAGGAAACGCCGGGCATCCGCATCGGCACCTTCGTTCTGCGTCCGACCGTTACCCAGAGCATCAACACCGAGACGCAGAAGGACGCCGGCATCAAACAGACGCGTGGCTTCCTCGAAACGGATCTGCACGCCACGATGACCTCCGACTGGGCGCTGCACCAACTCACGGTGACCACCGACGGCGCCTGGCAGAAGAACGTCAGCGGCGAAGGCGAGGAACAGCCGGATTTCAGGATCGACGGCGACCTGCGGCTCGATCTTCCCGAGGATACGACCGCACATATCATCGGCGGCTACCATTTCTACCGCGAAGACACTGATGATCCGAATGCCATCCAGAACGCGGACCAGCAATCGGATGTTCAGGAATTCAGCACCGGCGCCTCGATCGAACGCGACTTCGGCATCCTGCGCGGCAGCACCGCTATCGATGTCAGCCGTACGATCTATTCCGACGCGACATTGTCCGATGGAACGACCGTTTCGCTGGCCGATCGCAACGAGACGAGCGGCACGATCCGCGGCCGCATCGGCTACGAGCTTTCCCCGGCTCTCATCCCCTTCATCGAAGGCAATGTCGGCAAGACGGTCTATGACGAGAGTATCGATTCCGCCGGCTTCCGCAGGTCGGGAGATAGCTATGGCGCCAAGGTCGGCGTCGAGCTCGATTTGGGTGAAAAACTCCGCGGCGAGGTCGGGGTTGGCTATCAGACTGCCACCTTCGACGACGACCGCCTCTCGGACATCGACGCGGCCGTGGTGGATGCTCAGCTATTCTGGTCGCCGCTCAGAGGTACGGACGTCGACATCGGCCTGCTGACAAGCATCAACCCGTCGACCACAGCTGGCGAATCGGGCTACGTTTCGCATGCTTTGACGACGGGCGTCACGCATCAACTGCGTGATAATCTGACAGGCACTGTCCTCGGCGGCATCATCTATCGCGACTATCCGTCGGATAGCCCGACCAGCGACGAGACGGTCTACACCACGAGCGCCGGGCTGACCTGGAACATCAACCGCTACCTCGATATGACCAGCACCATTGGCTACGAGCTGACGTCCCGCAAGACAAGCAGCGATTCCGAGCAATGGCGGGCCGGCGTCGGTCTGAAACTGAAGCACTGAAACGAAATCCGCCTCCAAGTGGGAGCCTTGGAGGCGGACTAATTCGTTTGACAGGCAGGCTGGTTTCAGAGGCCCTTCAGCAGCGCCTTGAAGCCTTCCTCGACGGTCGGGCGGATGTCCGCACGTTCCAGGGCGAAGGCCACGTTGGCCAGGATGAAGCCGTCTTTGGCGCCGCAGTCATAGGTCGTGCCGCGGAAGTGATAGCCCGCGAACGTCTGGTCCTTCAGCAGCTTCAGCATGCCGTCGGTCAGCTGGATTTCGTTGCCAGCGCCTCGTTCCTGGGTTTCCAGGATCTTGAAGACTTCAGGCTGCAGGATATAGCGGCCGTTGATGAAATAGTTCGACGGTGCCGTGCCCTTGGCAGGCTTCTCGACCATGCCGGTGATGCGAAAGCCATCACCGATCGCTTCGCCGACGCCGACGATGCCGTACTTGTGAGCTTGATCCGGGGCGCATTCCTCGACGGCGATGATGTTGCCGCCGCTCTGGGCATAAAGGTCGATCATGCCCTTCATGCATCCCTTGCCTTCGCTCTTCATGATCATGTCGGGCAAGAGCAGCGCAAACGGCTCGTTGCCGACGATCTCGCGAGCACACCAGACGGCATGGCCGAGGCCAAGCGGCTCCTGCTGACGAGTGAAGCTGACCGTACCAGCCTTGGGAAGCTGGCCAGCAAGCAGCGTCATTTCCGCCTGCTTGCTGCGCTCGCGCAGCGTCTGCTCAAGCTCGAAATGGATATCGAAGTAGTCTTCGATGATGTGTTTGTTACGACCTGTGACGAAAACGAAATGCTCGATGCCCGCTTCCAAAGCTTCGTCGACCACATACTGAATGATCGGTTTGTCGACGACAGTCAGCATTTCCTTCGGCACGGCTTTGGTGGCCGGGAGAAAGCGAGTCCCGAGACCCGCGACCGGAAATACAGCTTTGCGAACTTTTTTATGCTCTGCCACACAATCCTCCTGCGATAACTACACCGCTTGAAATAAAGGCATTTTTGATTGAACTAGATGCGATTTGCTACAGTTTTGCAAATGGTGACTGCGTTCCTACGTCATGGTAAAGAATTTGTTGACTTCGTTCAGGTAGTCTCAGGCCTGAGCGGAAATTTGCGCTCCGCTGTGCCTGAAACGAAAGGACGGATGACCGCCGATGACTCAAAATCACAGAAATTCCCTTCGTGGTCTTGCTATTGCACTCATCGTGACCGCGTCCGCCGGCCTGGCCCCCATCAACGCGAAAGCAGATCAGCGGTTCCAGAAGTGGATCGCGGACTTCTATCAAACTGCCGCTCAAAATGGCATCAGCAAGGCAACCTATCGCAAAGCCTTCTCAGGCGTCAGCGATCCGGATCCGACAGTGCTGGAAAAGGCTGCCTATCAGCCTGAATTTACAACGAAAATCTGGGACTACGTTGATTCCCGTGTAAATCCGTACACGGTGCAGATCGGCCGTCAGATGGCCGCCAAACATGCCTCGACGCTGAATGCGGTCCAACGCCAGTTCGGTGTGGACAAGACGATTCTCCTGGCCATCTGGTCGATGGAATCCAATTATGGCGCAGTTCTCGACAAGGACGACCGCCTGCACTACGTGCCGCGCGCCTTGGCGACCCTCGCCTATGCCGACGAACGCCGCGCGAAGTTCGCCAAGAAGCAACTCATTGCGGCGCTGAAGATCCTGCAGAATGGCGATATCTCGCCCGATGGCATGACCGGCTCCTGGGCCGGCGCCATGGGCCACACCCAATTCATTCCGACAAGCTACCTGCTCTATGCGGTCGACGCCGACGGCAACGGACATCGCGACATCTGGAACTCCGTGCCTGATGCTCTCGCCACGTCCGCCAACCTGCTGCGGAAAAACGGGTGGGATGCTGGCAAAACCTGGGGCTATGAAGTGGTCGTGCCGCCGAATGCCAGAAAACAGGTCGGTAAAACGCATACACTGGCGCAGTGGGCCTCCCTCGGCCTTAGCCGGCCGAACGGCAAGAGCTTCCGCGATGGCGGCAGCAAGGCCGTGCTCAAGATGCCGGCCGGCCCCGATGGCCCGGGCTTCCTGATGACCAGCAATTTCTTCACCATCAAGAACTACAACGCGTCGGACAGTTACGCGATTGCGGTCGGACTGCTGGCGGACGAGATCGCCGGCTACGGCGGCATGAAGCAGCCCTGGCCACGACCGAACGGTACGCTTGATATGAAGCAAAAGTTCGAACTGCAGACGCGCCTGAAGACACTCGGTTATTACGACGGCGAGGTCGACGGGAACTTCGGCAGCGGATCCAAGGCCGCGATTGCCGCGGTCCAGGCTCGCATCGGAATGCAGCAGGACGGTGAGCCATCGCTGCCGCTCCTGAACGCGCTTCGCAAGTAGACGGAATAATCGGCAACATACACTTTTGGAGTGTGGACGCGAGTTCCCGCTCCATGCGAGAATGCCGGCAGATGCGAGGCTGCTGATTATGCGTAAACGAGTACACCGGGCAACGCTCCGCTGGGGTGCGATTGGCACCGCAACGTTGGTGCTCGTCTTCAGCGCGCTGCCGGTGCACGTGGCCGATGCGCAGGAGCGGTATTACTATCGCCGCTCGATTCTCGATTTTTTCTTTGGCCGTCGCTACATCCAGGAATATCCGCCACAGGCACCGTCTCAGAACGCGCCGCAGCGACAGCCTGCGCCGAGAAGGAAAGCGCCGTCGCCGAAGGCGGCTGCGGCTCCCCGTCCCGCCGCTCCCGTCGTCGTTGAGGAAAAGGCGGTCGAGAAGCTTGCCAACGCCCAGAAGATCCTCGTCGTCGGCGATTTTCTCGCCGGCGGTCTTGGCGTCGGCATGGACGCTGCTTTCAAGGATTCTCCCGGCGTCGTGGTCGAGACACATAGCAACGTCGCCTCGGGTCTGGTCCGAGACGACTACTATGACTGGCCGCAACAGCTGACAAAATTCATGGACGAGGCGAAGCCCGCCATGGTCATCGTCATGCTCGGCGCGAATGACCGCCAGCAGATGGTGACGGATATCGGCAAGGAGAAATTCAGGACCGACGGTTGGTATGCCGAATATCAGCGCCGCGTCGTGGCCTTCGGCCAGCAGGTCACCAGCCGCAAGATTCCGCTGCTCTGGGTCGGACTACCCGCCTTCGATTCGCCTGCGATGACCGCCGATGCCGTGCAGCTTAACCAGCTGTTCCGCAAGCAGATGGAGAGCGTCGGCGGCGAGTTCGTCGACATCTGGGACGGTTTCGTCAGCGAAGGCGGCGACTTCATCGTCACCGGCTCGGATATCAACGGCCAGCAGGTCCGCCTACGCACCTCGGATGGCATCAACCTCACGGAAGCAGGCCGGCGCAAGCTTGCCTTCTATGTCGAAAAGCCCGTGCGCCGCATTCTCGGGGTACAGGCAAGCCCGGACCTCGTCCGCCTTGACGCGGGCAATGCGCCGGTGATCGACGCTGTGGCAATGCCCGGCCGCACCGAGCCGATCAGCCTCTCTGATCCCAACCTGGATGGCGGCGCGGAACTTCTTGGCGGCAGGGCACTCCCGGTCAGTGCCACCAAGTCGCCACGTGATCTTCTGGTTCAGGATGGCGAGATGGCGGCTCCCCCTGTTGGCCGCGTAGATGACTATCGCATGGCTCCTGTGAAGCCCACCGCTCAGGTCACCATCAAATAGCCCGGCTGCATGAAGCCGCGCTCCAAAAACGCGCTCTTGATCTCAGTCGAACGCGAGGCTCACCAAACGAAAAAGGGCCGCTCAGAGCGGCCCAAAATCCAATCATCAACTGTGTCGCTTACCGCGGCAGAACCGTCGAGCCCATCAGGGCTTCGTCGATGGCGCGGGCGGCCTGGCGGCCTTCGCGGATCGCCCAGACCACCAGCGACTGACCGCGGCGCACGTCGCCCGCCGTCCAGAGCTTGTCGACCGAGGTCTTGTAGTCGCGGTCGTCGGCAACGACGTTGGTCGAGCCGCGACGGTCGGTGTTGAGCGTGAGCTTGCCGTCGAGTTCCTTGAGCACGCTGTCCTTGAACGGGCCGCTGAAACCGATCGCGATGAAAGCAAGGTCGGCCTTGATGATGAACTCGGTGCCGGCGATCGGCTTGCGACGCTCGTCGACTTCGCAGCACTTCACGCCGGTCAGAACGCCATCTTCACCGACGAACTCGAGTGTTGCCACCTGGAACTCGCGAATTGCGCCTTCCGCTTGCGAGGACGACGTGCGCATCTTCGTTGCCCAGAACGGCCAGACAGCGAGCTTGTCTTCCTTCTCCGGCGGCTGCGGGCGGATGTCGAGCTGCGTGACCTTCACCGCGCCCTGGCGGAACGCCGTACCGACGCAGTCCGATGCGGTATCGCCACCGCCGACGACGACGACATGCTTGGCGCCGGCGAGGATCGGGTCAGAGGCCCAGCCGACGCTGTCGATGTTTTCACGGCCGACGCGCTTGTTCTGCTGCACGAGGTAGGGCATCGCGTCATGGACGCCCGAAAGCTCGATGCCCGGGATACCCGCTTCGCGTGGCGTTTCAGAACCGCCGCAATAGAGAACCGCATCGTGGTCTGCGAGCAGCTGCTCGACCTTCACGTCGACACCGACATTGACGCCACAGTGGAAGGTGACGCCTTCGCCCTTCATCTGCTCGACGCGGCGATCGATGAAGTTCTTTTCCATCTTGAAGTCAGGGATACCGTAGCGCAGCAGGCCGCCGGGCTTGCTTTCGCGTTCGTACACGTGAACCTCATGCCCTGCGCGGCCGAGCTGCTGTGCAGCCGCCATGCCGGCCGGGCCGGAACCGACGATCGCAACCTTCTTGCCGGTGTGAACCGTTGCCGGCTGCGGACGGATGAAGCCGAGCTCGTAGGCCTTGTCAGCGATCGCCTGTTCGACGGTCTTGATCGCAACCGGCGTGTCCTCGAGGTTCAGCGTGCAGGCTTCCTCGCAGGGCGCCGGGCAGACGCGGCCGGTGAACTCCGGGAAGTTGTTCGTCGAATGCAGGTTCTGGATCGCCGCTTCCCAGTTGTTGTTGTAGACGAGGTCGTTCCAATCCGGGATCTGGTTATGAACAGGGCAGCCGGTTGGCCCATGGCAATAGGGAATGCCACAGTCCATGCAGCGCGCTGCCTGTTTCTGCACTTCCTGGTCCGACATCGGGATCGTGAATTCGCGGAAATGCCGGATGCGATCCGAGGCAGGCTGATACTTTGCCACCTGCCGGTCGATTTCCAGAAACCCTGTGACCTTACCCATATTTTCGTCCCTTACACTCATGACCGCCTCGCCTGCGGCCAGTTGTCCATCGTCAGCCTCGACAGTGGAGGCAAGTTGCTTCTTTCGACCGTCATCCAGCATATCCCTTGAGTGCTATCCACGCGTCTGCGCTGCCTGAGGCTGCTGCCGATCCGTGGGTCATTGAGATATTTCGGTCATCCGCCGCGCCAGCCTTCGCCGGCGCAACGGAAGTAAGCGTATTTACTCGGCCGCAATTCCCATGCGGGCGCGTTCCATTTCTTCAAGCGCACGGCGGTACTCGACCGGCATGACCTTGCGGAACTTCGGACGGTAGTCGGCCCAGTTGTCCAAGATCTGCTTGGCGCGGGTGGAGCCCGTATAGTGCAGGTGGTTGGAGATCAACTGGTAGAGGCGCTCCTCATCGTGGCGCGTCATGTCACCGGAGACGTCGACGCGTCCCTTGTGCATGAGGTCGCCGCCGTGATGATGCAGCTTCTCCAGCATGTCGTCCTCCTCAGGAACCGGCTCGAGCTCGACCATCGCCATGTTGCAGCGCTTGGCGAAATCGCCGGCCTCGTCGAGTACGTAGGCAACGCCACCGGACATACCGGCCGCGAAGTTACGGCCCGTTTGGCCGAGAACGACCACCACACCACCCGTCATGTATTCGCAGCCGTGGTCGCCCACGCCTTCGACGATGGCGATCGCACCCGAGTTGCGGACCGCGAAGCGCTCGCCCGCGACACCGCGGAAGTAGCACTCGCCTTCGGTCGCACCATAGAGAACGGTGTTGCCGACGATGATCGACTCTTCCGCGACGATCTTCGAATTCTCAGGTGGCCGGACGATGATCTTGCCGCCCGAGAGGCCTTTGCCGACATAGTCATTGCCGTCACCGACCAGATTGAATGTGATGCCGCGTGCCAGGAAGGCGCCGAACGACTGGCCGGCCGTGCCCTTGAGCGTCACGTTGATCGTGTCGTCCTTGAGGCCGCGGTGGTTGTAGCGCTTGGCGACTTCGCCGGACAGCATCGCGCCAGCCGAACGGTCGACGTTCTTGATATCGACCTCGAAGGACACAGGGGTCTTCGAAGACAGTGCCGGCTCGGCCTCCGCGATCAGCTTGCGGTCGAGAACGTCGTCGATCGGGTGCTTCTGGCGTGATGTCCAGTAGGTCGCATCCTTCGGCGCCTCGACCTTGTGGAAGATGCGGCTGAAGTCGAGGCCCTTGGACTTCCAATGCGCCAGCATCTCGTCCTTCTCGAGCAGCTCCGAAGCGCCGATGATGTCATCGAGCTTGGTGAAGCCGAGCGAGGCCAAGATTTCGCGCACTTCGTTGGCGACGAAGAAGAAGTAGTTGACGACGTGCTCAGGCGTGCCCTTGAAGCGCTTGCGCAGGACCGGATCCTGCGTGGCAACGCCGACAGGACAGGTGTTCAGGTGGCACTTGCGCATCATGATGCAGCCGGCGGCGATGAGCGGCGCGGTCGCGAAGCCGAATTCGTCGGCACCGAGAAGCGCACCGATAATGACGTCGCGGCCGGTCTTCAGACCGCCATCGACCTGCAGGGCGATACGCGAACGCAGGCCGTTCAAGACAAGCGTCTGCTGCGTCTCGGCAAGGCCGATTTCCCACGGAGAACCGGCATGCTTCAGCGAGGTCAGCGGCGATGCGCCGGTGCCACCGTCGAAGCCGGAGACGGTGATGTGGTCGGCGCGCGCCTTGGCAACGCCGGCGGCGACCGTGCCGACGCCGACTTCCGAGACGAGCTTGACCGAGACATCGGACGTCGGGTTGACGTTCTTCAGGTCGTAGATCAGCTGCGCCAGATCTTCGATCGAATAGATGTCATGGTGCGGCGGCGGCGAGATAAGGCCGACACCCGGGGTCGAGTGACGTGTCTTGGCAACGGTCGCGTCGACCTTGTGGCCGGGCAGCTGGCCACCCTCGCCGGGCTTTGCGCCCTGCGCGACCTTGATCTGCAGCATATCCGCGTTGACGAGATATTCGGTCGTGACACCGAAACGTCCCGACGCGATCTGCTTGATCGCCGAACGCTCGGGGTTCGACGAACCATCCGGCAGCGGCATGTAGCGGTCGGACTCTTCGCCACCTTCGCCGGTGTTTGACTTGCCGCCGATCTTGTTCATCGCGATCGCGAGCGTCGTGTGCGCCTCGCGGGAGATCGAGCCGAAGGACATCGCGCCCGTCGAGAAACGTTTGACGATATCGGCAGCAGGCTCGACCTCATCGACCGAAACCGGCTCGCGGCCGAGCTGTTCGGCGCTCTTGATGTTAAAGAGGCCGCGGATGGTGTTCATGCGCAAGGCCGAGGTGTTCACCATCTCGGCGAACTCGCGGTAGCGGTCCTCGGCATTGCCGCGAACGGCGTGCTGCAGTGTGGCCACCGCATCCGGAGTCCAGGCATGGCTTTCACCGCGCATGCGGTAGGCATATTCGCCACCGATATCGAGCGTGGTCGCGAGCAGCGGATCCTTGCCGAAGGCGGAGGTGTGACGCGCAACAGTCTCTTCGGCGATCGCCGTGAGATCGACGCCTTCGATCATCGTCGCGGTACCGAAGAAGTACTTGTCAACCAGTTCCTGCTGCAGGCCGATCGCATCGAAGATCTGACCGCCGCAATAGGACTGATAGGTCGAGATGCCCATCTTCGACATGACCTTGAGGATGCCCTTACCGACCGCCTTGATGTAGCGGTAGACAACTTCGGAGGCGTCCACTTCCTTCGGGAACTCGCCCTTGGCATGCATGTCGAGCAGCGTGTCGAAGGCAAGATAAGGGTTGATCGCTTCGGCGCCGTAACCTGCGAGCAGGCAGAAGTGATGCACTTCGCGCGGCTCGCCGGTCTCGACGACGAGGCCGACCGAGGTGCGCAGACCCTTGCGGATCAGGTGATGGTGCACGGCAGCCGTCGCCAGCAGTGCCGGGATCGCTATACGATCAGGCCCGATCTGGCGGTCGGAGAGAACGATGATGTTGTAGCCGCCCTTGACGGCCGCTTCCGCGCGCTCGCAGAGGCGATCGAGCATCTCAGGCATGCCTTCGGCGCCACGCTCGACATCATAGGTGAAGTCGAGCGTCTTCGTGTCGAAGCGGTCTTCCGTGTGACCGATCGAACGGATCTTTTCGAGATCGCCGTTGGTAAGGATCGGCTGACGCACTTCCAGGCGCTTGGCGTTTGCCATGCCGGTATGGTCGAGAATGTTCGGACGCGGCCCGATGAACGAAACGAGGCTCATGACGAGCTCTTCGCGGATCGGGTCGATCGGCGGGTTGGTAACCTGCGCGAAGTTCTGCTTGAAGTAGGTGTAGAGCAGCTTCGACTTTTCCGACATGGCCGAGATCGGCGTGTCCGTGCCCATCGAGCCGACGGCTTCCTGGCCCGTGGTCGCCATCGGCGACATCAGGATCTTGGTGTCTTCGGTCGTGTAGCCGAAAGCCTGCTGGCGGTTGAGCAGCGACACGTCGCGGCGCAGCGCACGCGGCTCGACCGGCTTCAGGTCTTCGAGGATGAGCTGAGTGCGATCCAGCCAGTTGCGGTAAGGATGCTTGGTCGCGAGTTCGGACTTCACTTCCTCGTCGGAAACGATGCGGCCCTTCTCCATGTCGATCAGCAGCATCTTGCCCGGCTGCAGGCGCCACTTCTGCACGATATCCTCTTCAGCCACCGGCAGCGTGCCGGCTTCCGAAGCGAGGATGACGCGGTCGTCTGACGTGACGAGATAGCGGGCCGGGCGCAGACCGTTACGGTCGAGCGTCGCGCCGATCTGCTTGCCATCGGTGAAGGCGACAGCAGCCGGTCCGTCCCACGGCTCCATCAGGGCCGCATGGTATTCGTAGAATGCCTTCCGCTCGGCCGCCATCGACTGGTTGCCGGCCCAGGCTTCCGGGATCAGCATCATCACGGCATGTGCCATGGAGTAGCCGCCGCGCACGAGGAACTCGAGCGCGTTGTCAAAACAGGCAGTGTCCGACTGGCCTTCATACGAGATCGGCCAGAGCTTGGAGATATCCTCACCGAAGAGCGGCGAAGACACCGATGCCTGGCGCGCCGCCATCCAGTTGACGTTGGAGCGCAGCGTGTTGATTTCGCCGTTGTGGGCGACCATGCGGTAAGGGTGCGCCAGCTTCCAGGACGGGAAGGTGTTGGTCGAGAAGCGCTGGTGCACGAGGGCAACCGCGGACTCGAAGCGCGGGTCCGACAGGTCCTTGTAGTAGGCACCGACCTGATAGGCCAGGAACATGCCCTTGTAGACGACGGTCGCCGACGACAGCGACACCGGGTAGAAGTTGCTCTCCTCGCCGTCGAACTCGTCGTAGATGCGGTTGGAGATCACCTTGCGGAGCGTGAACAGGCGGCGCTCGAACTCGTCGTTCGTCGCCGCGTCCTTGCCAGCGCCGATGAAGACCTGAACGTGATGCGGCTCGGTGGCGGCGATGTCGGGCGCCTTCGACAGCGAGGAGTTGTCGACGGGCACGTCGCGGAATCCGATGAAGACCTGGCCTTCATCGGTGATGACGTCCTGGATCACCTTCTTGAAATGCGCGATCTGCTTTTCATCGTGCGGCATGAAGATGTGACCCATGCCGTACTCGCCGACCTTCGGCAGGGTGATGCCCTGCTTGGCCATTTCCTCACGGAAGAAGCGGTCCGGGATCTGCACGAGAATGCCCGCGCCATCACCCATAAGGGGGTCGGCGCCGACGGCACCGCGGTGCGTCAGGTTCTCGAGAATGAAGAGACCGTCCTTGACGATCTGGTGCGACTTCTGACCCTTCATATGGGCGACAAAGCCGACGCCGCAGGCATCGTGCTCGTTGCGTGGGTCGTAAAGCCCCTGTTTTCGCGGCAGACCGGAGGCGAATTTACGCGTATTGGCCGTCGCGCGCGTCGTTGCTGCTGCGAACTGGTCAAAACCCGTGGATGGCGTCTTCGTCATCTTTCCCTCCTGTCAGAGCCCGCGGGGCCGCGGGCGGCTTCTTGTCCCGCGCCGTCCCTGATCCTAGGTTCGGCGCGTTACAGCGCTGTTGCATTATCGAAGATCCGGTCGCCGGCGGCAGGCTCTCCAGGGAAAGCAACCGTGCGCTCCTGCGCCTGCCATCCGCCTCCGCATGCGGGCTCTTACCCGCTTTTGAAGAACTATAGCGTGAAACCCCACGAGTGTAAGGTTTTTTGGCGCCTCTTCGGCCGTCGCGGCCAAAATAGGACAACAACACTGTCCTAATTCACTTGATCTATGCCAGAAACATCTGGCCTTCGCAAGAGTGCAGATTCAAAAAATCGGCGGTTTACGACTTAATATTGCTCAAATAGCCTATCGGCAAGACATAAAATTACACGTTTACGCATTATTTTGTTTATTGATTGCCGACGTCAATTTTTGTGATGGATTTCACGCCGCCCCTTTGACCAGCCGGAGCGTTGGCGTAATGTCGCCGCCGAACCTGATCCTCCACCACATCCCAAGCGGTCTCCTTTCATGTATTTTGCATCCGACAACTGGGCAGGCGCCCATCGATCCATCGCCGAACGTCTGCTCAGGGAATCCGACGGCTTTGCCGCGGCCTATGGCGCAAGTGATCTCGACCGGCGTGTCGAGCGCCGCTTTGCAGAAGTCTTCGAGCGTGAAGTCGCCGTTCTTTTCGTCGGCACCGGCACAGCAGCGAACTCCTTGTCGCTCGCGAGCGTCCAACGGCCGGGCGGCATCACCTTCTGCCATTCCGAAGCACATGTGATTGCGGACGAATGCGGCGCACCCGACTTCTTCAGCGGTGCCCGCCTGCTCGGCGTTCCTGGCCCGGAAGGAAAGATCGACCCGGAAAAACTCAGGGAAAGGATCGCGGAGTTCCCGCAGACGGCAGTGCAGCACGGGCGGGCAACGGCGGTCACGATCACTCAGGCAACGGAAGCCGGAACGGTCTACTCGCTCACGGAGATCGACGAGATCGCTGCGATCGCCCGAAAGGACGGGCTGCCGCTTCATATGGACGGCGCGCGCTTTGCCAATGCCCTCGTCTCCCTTGGTGTCAGCCCGGCCGAGATGACCTGGAAGCGCGGCATCGACATGCTGTCCTTCGGCGGCACGAAGAACGGTTGCTGGTGCGCGGAAGCGATCGTCTTCCTCAATCCGGAGCAGGCCAAGGAGATGCCGTTCATCCGCAAGCGCGCCGCCCAGCTGTTCTCGAAGTCACGCTTCATCGCCGCCCAGTTCGATGCCTATTTCGAGCACGATCTCTGGCTCGATCTCGCCCGCCATGCGAACGGTATGTCCGATCGTCTGCGCGCGGGCATCACCGCGAGCAACGCGTCCCGGCTGGCGTGGCCGACCTCGGCCAACGAAGTCTTCGCCGTCATTCCGAAAGGCGCGGCGAAAACGGCACAAGAAAAGGGCGCGAAGTTCTATGAATGGCCGGTGCCACCGGCCACACCCGAGCTTGTCGGCCGGGATGAGACGCTGATCCGCCTCGTCACCAGCTTTGCGACCAGCGAGGCAGATGTCGATGGTTTCCTGGACTGCCTCGCAAACTGAGTTCTGAGCCTCAATTCTGATGGCCTGTCACGGCGGATTGCGGCTTGCCACCATCCGTCGTTTTCGCGTCGTGTCCTGCCACGACAATCAGCATCACACAGGCAACCAGCCCGGATACGAAGAGTACACCATACGTCATCGGTCCGTTCTCCTTGCCCCGAAGATCGACCATGGTGATCCGAGCCTAGGCTCCGAACCTAACCAGATGCCTAAGTGGTACGGTTGAGGGCACCTTAAGATGGCAAGCAGGCCATTAACTTTTGGGCGAGGCAGCGAATGAACATTGCGCGGCAACGAAGCGTTATTGCGTGATCGGACCATGATTGATTGCCGATCTGCTGGCCACCATGCCGAGGTCGCGCTATCACGGGCCATGCCCTGATACCTGAAGACGACTAGAGAACGCCGATGGAAATCCGTCCTGAACAGCCGAGCGACATCGCGACGATCCGCCAGATTACAAAGGCGGCCTTCGCGCCGATGGAATACGGTAGCCAGACAGAGGCGGAAATCATCGACGCGCTCCGCAAGGCCAACGCGTTGAAAATTTCGCTCGTCGCCGTCGACGGTGGCGCAGTCATCGGACATGTCGCCTTCTCGCCCGTCACGATCGATGGTGGCGACTACGGCTGGTACGGGCTTGGTCCGGTTTCGGTGCGACCCGACCGCCAGAACGAGGGCATCGGTGGAAACCTCATTCGCGACGGCCTGTCGCGGCTGACCGGTATCGGCGCCAGGGGCTGCGTTGTTCTCGGCGACCCCGGCTACTACGAGCGCTTCGGCTTCGAGAATGACGTCAATCTGATTTTCGAGGGCGTGCCGGCGGAATATTTCATGCGCCAACGGTTCGATGGCCCGCTGCCTGTCGGCAAAGTCTGCTATCACAACGCCTTCACCGCCACTTAAGACGCCTTAACAGGTCTCATCCGCCGGAACCAAGACGACGTACCTTGCCGAGGATGTCCTCCGACAGCGCATGCACCAGCGCCTGGTCGGCGCCCTTGCGCGGCACAAGGACGAACTCCACCTCCTCGAGGATGGGAAGCCTATCGCGCCCGATCTCCTTCAGACCGGAAGGTGCCATGCTGCGCGGCTGCACCAGCACGCCCATGCCGGCCCGTGCGGCCGCCGTCAGTCCGCTGAGGCTGCCGCAGGTGCAGACGATCCGCCAGGCGACCTGGCTTCGGCCCAGGGCTTCGAGCGCGATGCTGCGCGTCACGCTCGGCGGCGGAAACGCGATCAGCGGCAGAGGCCCACCGCTTAAGACATGCTCCGGATCACGCGCCAGCCACACCAGCGGCTCACGGTAGACCAGCCGTCCGCGCGCATCGCCCAACCGGCGCTTCGCCAGCACGAGGTCGATCTCGCCGTTGTCCTGCATTTCGTAAAGCGTTCCTGACAGGGCTACCGTCAGCTCGAGATCGACGGAGGGGTGCGAGCGAACGAAATCCTCGAGCACCGCCGGAAGCTGGCTGGTCACGAAATCCTCGGAGACGCCGAGCCGCAGGTTGCCGCGCAGATTTTGCCCTTTGAATTGCGATTGCACTTGCGCTTCGATCGCCAGCATCGCCCGCGCGTGGCTGAGCAACGCTTCCCCGTCTGTCGTCATGACTACCTTGTGGGTGTCGCGCGCCAGCAATCGCCGCCCGACCGCGCTTTCGAGCCGCTGGATGTGCTGGCTGACGGTCGACTGCCCGAGACCGAGCCGTTCGGCAGCCAGCGTGAAGCTTCCCATCTGTTCGACGGCAACAAAGCTGCGGAGTTGGGTAAGATCGAGCATGGTGATCCAGAAATACGATAACTGTTATTCCTTGCATCCTGTATCATAATGGAAGAAAGAGAAATGATCCACCGATCCGATGAGTAAAGCCATGCGCCGCTTCTTGCCCGATACATTTACGATCCTGCTCGTCTGCACAGTCATCCTCGCCTCATTCCTGCCGGCCACGGGCACCTTTGCCGGCTATTTCGGCATAGCGACGAACCTCGCGGTGGCCCTACTCTTCTTCCTGCATGGCGCACGCCTGTCCCGCGACGTCGTTATCGCCGGCGTTCTGCACTGGCGGCTGCATCTCGTGATCCTGCTGACGACGTTTGGCCTGTTTCCCATCCTTGGCCTCGGCCTTGGCTTTGTGCCGGAGTGGATTCTGCCGAAGCCTCTTTATCTCGGCATACTCTATCTCTGCGTACTGCCTTCGACGGTGCAGTCGTCGATCGCCTTCACCTCCATGGCAGGTGGCAACGTACCGGCCGCCATCTGCTCTGCATCGGCATCGAACATCTTCGGCATGTTCCTGACGCCGCTGCTGGTCGGACTGCTGTTTTCCGTCGGCGGCCATGGCGGCTTCTCATGGGAGGTGCTCGGGCAAATCCTCATGCAACTGCTGCTGCCGTTCATCGTCGGCCAGGTGCTGCAGCCATGGATCGGGGCCTGGATCCGCGCGAAAAAGACGCTGCTGATGCCTGTTGATCGTGGCTCGATCCTGATGGTCGTCTACCTCGCCTTCAGCAAGGCAATCGTTGAAGGGCTGTGGCACGAGTTCTCGGTCACCGACATCGCGGCCGTCATCATCGCCGACACGGCGCTGCTTGCCTTCGTATTGTGTTTCACCATGTTTGGCAGCCGCCTGCTCGGTTTCAACAAGGCCGACGAGATCACCATCACCTTTTGCGGATCGAAGAAGAGCCTCGCCAGCGGCGCGCCGATGGCCAGCGTCATTTTTGCCGGGCAATCGATCGGCGCGATCGTGCTGCCGCTGATGCTGTTCCACCAGATCCAGCTGATGGTTTGCGCGGTCATCGCACAGAAGTACGCGGCAAAGACGGCACATCGCATCACCACGGAAGAAACCGAGGAAGCGGCAAGCCCGGCTTGATGGCAGACAACAAAAAGGCGGCGCTCAAACGAGCGCCGCCGGCATGCTTGGTCTTGGGAGGACCGATTGGGTTAGTTGGTGACCTGTGCCTCGATGGCCTTCGGCGCGCTGACCGGCTCAGCCGCAATCGCGATCTTACGCGGCTTCATGGCTTCCGGAATGCTGCGAAGCAGGTCGATGTGGAGAAGACCGTTCTTCAGCGAAGCGGCGGTAACCTCGACATGGTCGGCAAGCTGGAAGCGGCGCTCGAAGGCGCGCTTGGCAATGCCGCGATAGAGGAACTCGCTGCCATCAACCTTGTCTTCGCTCTTTTCACCCTTGACGGTGAGAGCGTGAGCCTGTGCCTCGATGGAGATTTCGGTCTCATCGAAACCGGCAACGGCCATGGTGATGCGGTAGGTGTTTTCACCAGTACGCTCGATGTTGTAGGGCGGATAAGTCTGGCCCTGGTCAGGTTGGCCGAGGCTGTCGAGCATGGTGAAGAGACGGTCGAAACCGACGGTCGAACGATAAAGGGGAGAGAAGTCTACGTGACGCATGATGTCCTCCTTAAGGAAGCGACGTGTTGCGATAGTTGCCCCTGAAACCCCTTGATCGGCAGCTTCGGGACGGTTTAGCAGGCCCGTTTGGCACCCGCAGGATTGAGATGGGGATGGCCTTTGCGCAGTTCAAGACCCTGGCGTTGGGAGGGAACTCACGCAGCGTGAACCCCGCATGAACAGCCGGTTCGGAAGCCATTCATGCGCAGGGGATTAGGAATCGTGCCTATCGGGTGACACTGGCCCGATGGCTGGAGTGTATCGTCCCTTCGTCTTCAGCCCGATCTCCAGCCGGCATCGCGGAACCTCAAGTTCAGCATGCCGGCTTTTTTTATGGCGTGACGGCAAAACGGCCAGCTTACGTTCACCGCCTGTTACCAAGCCTCTTTTCTTTGATTTGACAGCCCAATCAGCTATCCGTTTTACTCAATAGGCGAATCCGCGAAGCACACGATCGATCGGCCATGGAACAAGTTCTTTTCTCGACCCCCGAAAATCCGGCTCCGGAGAACCGAACCGAAGGCTTCTTCGAAACGCATGACGGCCATCGGCTGCGCTATGCCGTCTTCCGCTCCGACGCGCCGGTGGCGAAGGGTACGGTCGTCCTCCTCCAGGGCCGCAACGAGTATATCGAGAAGTATTTCGAGACGATCCGCGACCTGACGGCCAAGGGCCTGTGGGTCGCGACCTTCGATCTGCGTGGCCAGGGCGGCTCGGACCGGCTTCTGAAGACGCGCACCTATGGCCATGTCCGCCGCTTCGTCGATTACGAGCACGACCTCGACACGTTCCTCGAGAAAATCGTGCTGCCGGATACCCGCCTGCCGTTCTTTCTTCTGGCGCATTCGACCGGAGCGCTGATCGCGATGTCCGCCGCCCCGTACCTATCGACACGTATCGAGCGCATGGTGCTGACGGCACCCTTTATTGGTCTTTCAGGTCAGGCAGCATCGGAAGGTACGATCCGGGCGCTTGCCGGGATCGCCTGTTCGCTCGGTCTCGGCTCGTTCCCGCTGACGCGCAAGCTCAAGGAGAAGCCGTTCAGCGACAACCCTCTGACATCGGACGAGACCCGTTTCGAGCGCAATGTCGCTGTTGCCGCCGCACATCCGGAGCTGACGCTCGGCCCCCCGACAGCGCGCTGGCTGTACGACTCGCTGCTGACGATCGACCGCGTAACCGCTCCGAGCCATTTGTTCTCGATCACCATCCCGACGGTCGTCATCGCGCCGACGCGCGACGCCATCGTGCCCTATATCGCGCAGGAGCGGATCTCGCGCTATTTCCGCGCCGCCCAGTTCGTGCCGATCAATGGTGCGCGGCATGAGGTGCTGCAGGAACGCGACGTCTACCGCAAGGCGGCGCTTGCCGCCTTTCACGCCTTCATCCCCGGCAGTGACGCCGAGGCCGTCGAGGAAGTCGAAGGGTTTGGTACCTAGCCCGGTCTCTATCCAAGCGACCGCGACAAATGCCGGTGGATGCTATCGATTGAGAACCGCCATCGCCTGCTCGTAGACGGCGCGGCTGCCGGCCGCAATGATCGAGCCGCCATTTTCCGGACGCCCGCCATCCCAGGTCGTGATGATTCCGCCGGCATTCTCAATGACGGGGATGATGCCACCGACATCGTAGGGCTTCAGGCCGTTTTCGATCACAAGATCGACATGGCCGGCGGCCAGCAGCGCGTAGGCGTAGCAGTCCGTGCCATAGCGGAAGAGCCGCACCTGGCTCTCGATCTCACGGTATTTCTCCATCTCGACACCGGCAAACAGATGCGGCGAGGTGGTGAAGAGAATGGCGTTCGCCAGTGCGCCGCAATCGCGAACCTGCAGCCGCCGCTCCCCTTCCGGGCCGTTATAGATCGAACCGTTCGCATCTGCGAAATAGCTTTCGCCAGTAAAGGGCTGGTCGATCATGCCCATGACGGCCCGGCCGTTTCGCTGCAGACCGATCAGCGTTCCCCAGACCGGTACACCGGAGATGAACGCGCGCGTACCGTCGATCGGGTCGATCACCCAGACATATTCGCGGTCCAGGCCAACATTGCCGTGCTCTTCGCCGAGAATGCCGTGATCCGGGAAATGCTCCTCGATCAGCGCCCGAATGGCGACTTCCGCCGCCCTGTCGCCTTCGGTGACGGGGTCAAAGCCGCTCGATAGCTTGTTGGTCACGTCAAGTCCGGAACGGAACCGTGGCAGCGTTTCGGCCTTGGCGGCCTCCGCCAGGCGATTGAAGAACGAGCGATCAGGCAACATGGTGGAATCCATTGGTGGCGCGCGAGTGCCGCTTTTCATAGCCGAATTGCCGCCCGTTGCAAACGAGAGCGGCAGCTTTTAGCCGGCTGCACAATATTTTTGCACTGCAAAATTTTGATTGACAATTGTGCACCGCAATAGTAGCTTTTGCCCACAGTCTTTGACTGTAAATGCCCTCCTTGGGTGTTTCCTCCCTAGACTTAGACCGCCGCGAGGCGGTCTCTTTTTGATGTCTTGAAGGCCTATTCGGCAGCGAGGGCGGTGTCGGTCGCGAACTGCGCCACATAGACCGCCATCTGGCGCATGAAGGCGGTGATCGCTGCGGCAACCAAGGCGAAGTCGGAGCGCTTCTCCAGCGTAACTTCGTCGACATAGATCGAGCGGTTCACTTCAATCTGCAGCGCATGCAGTCCACGCGACGGGCGGCCATAATGCTCCGTGATAAACCCGCCGGCATATGGCTTGTTGCGGATTGCCGTGAAGCCCATCTCCTCCAAGATGGCGACAGCCGCACGCGACAGATCGGCCGAGGCACTGGTGCCGTAGCGATCGCCGATGATGAAATCCGGCCGCGCATTGGTGCCGGCGACGCGAACGTTGCCCGGCATGGAGTGGCAATCGATCAGCACGCCGAAGCCGAACTGGACATGCGTGCGGGCGATCAGCCGCCGCAACGCCGCGTGATATGGCTTATAGACGGCTTCGATTCGATCGAGCCCCTCCTGCACCGACAGCCGACGGGCATAGATCTCCATGTTCTCGGCAACGATGCGCGGAATGGTACCGAGCCCGCCTGCCACGCGCAGTGAATTGATGTTCGCGTAGGGCGGCAGCAGACCGTCGAACATGCGCGGATCGAGCTCGTAGGGCTCGCGGTTCACATCGAGATAGGCGCGCGGAAAGTTTGCAAGCAGGAGCGGCGCCCCAAGCGCGCTCGCATCGGCAAACAGCTCATCGACATAGTGATCCTCGGAGCGGCGGATGGAAATGCCCTCGAGCCTGGACTGAGCGATGAATTCGGGGGGATAGATGCGCCCGCTGTGCGGCGAGTTGTAGACGAATGGAATGGCGTGCGACGCAGGCTCCCGGACCTCGAAAAGTGCGTATTCAGGGATTTCGTGCACCCTTTTTTCCCTCTTTACCACATCAGGAGGCCATTGCTTCGACCATGTTGCCAGTTGCAGCACTCCAAGTCCATACTATCTCATGGGGATGACGGCCCGGATGGCCTCTTCACCGGTTGTTTACTGGGCGAACTCTAGTGTAAATGGCTGGAGCCCAACGCATAAATTATTGATTAGCGGTCTGGATAATGACTCAGAAGATACTTCTTGCAGAAGACGACAATGACATGCGCCGGTTCCTTGTGAAGGCGCTTGAAAAGGCAGGCTACAAGGTCCTCTCCTACGACAACGGCGCCAGCGCCTATGACAGGCTTCGTGAAGAACCCTTCTCGCTGCTCCTGACCGATATAGTCATGCCCGAAATGGACGGAATCGAACTGGCGCGCCGCGCCACCGAACTCGATCCGGACCTGAAAGTGATGTTCATCACCGGATTCGCAGCCGTCGCCCTCAACCCTGATTCGAAGGCACCGAAGGACGCGAAGGTTCTTTCCAAGCCTTTCCACCTGCGTGACCTCGTCGAGGAAGTGAATAAAATGCTTGCCGCATAAGGCTTCCGGCAAAGCATGTCACAAAACCGAAAAAAGCCTATTGACGGCAAAAAGGGTTTGTGGTCTATGCGCCGCCATCGGATGGGCGTGTAGCTCAGCGGGAGAGCACTACGTTGACATCGTAGGGGTCACAAGTTCGATCCTTGTCACGCCCACCATTCGAATTCAAAGGCTTAGCGGGAAACCGCTAAGCCTTTTTCGTTTCTGGGCCAGCCCAAACATTGATTGCACGCAGCCGACGCGCGGCAAGAGACGGATGGCCGTCTTCGCCTTTGCGTCGGCACCTACGGGTTATTGTAAAAGGACCCACTGTCGTAAGTGCAGGCGTAGTCGAGCGCGCATTGCTTGCCGGTCTTATCCCGGAAATTCGCGGTGGTGCGCGCGTAGCCCAAGCCGCATTTGGCGGGCGGATAGCGAAAGCTGCTGCCGCCGAAACCGGAACGGACGAAAACCTTCTTGTTCTGGCGGATGATCTGGGAAATCTGGCTGCACGTGTAAGCGCGGGCATCGACGTTCAGTGCTCCGGCAGACCATGCCGCGGACGGAAGCATCAACGCAGCGGCCAAGACCCCCGCACCGAAAGCCTTATTGAATGGCGTGCCCATCTCGCCCTGCCCGTAAGTGTGATCGAAGCTTGAATATACTCGTTTTCGGCGAAGCAACAAAACGGCGCTCCATTCCTTGCCAATGCGGAACGCCCGCCAAGGGGCGGGCGCTTCGTTCGGCTTTCGTGCACAACAGCAGCCCATGCTACATGCAGGCAGACGCGGACTTCATTGCCGCCTCGGCAAGCGCCCTCGTCTTGTGCGCGCCGCCGATAGCCATGGCGGTCTTGCCATCAGGACGCTTCGACACGACGCTGCATTTACTGTTGTTCGGAGAATGTTCTACGTAGTAGTGGCTGCTTGCGGCCAGCGCCGGTGCGACGCCGAAGGCCAGGATAGTTACGCTCAGAGCGATTTTCCTGATCATCGCATTCCTCCATCTTGAATCGGCCGGCAGTCTCGCTGCCAGACCAAAGCGTAGCTATCGCGCCCGATGAATTTGACGAAGCGGCATTTCATCGCATGCTCTCATGTCCGGACCAACGACCGCGCAGGAAGGCAGTCGATTGCCAAGTCCACAGGCCAAGCCTATCGACCAATTTCGAACACAGAAGAATGGCAAGCCGCTGCCGACATACTGCACCGCCGACATAAGCACTACGAGGTATAGAGATGAGACTGGCAACTTTGGCCGCCGCTTCGCTGCTCGCCGCAACACTGACAACCGCAGCGGACGCAGCCCCGCAGAACTTCCCCGGCGCTCCGGGGGCACTGACGCTCACCGGCAAATGCGCCAAGCTCGTCGTCGGCAAGGTCGACGCGACGAAGGGCTGCGAAGGCGAACTCGCGAGCGTGACGCTCGTAAATGGACAGGTCACCTTCATCTTCACCTCGGGCGGCAAGATGCTGGGCTTCCAGGGTGACGGCACGGCCATCAAGCCTGCTGCCAACGGCAATGCCCGAATGCCGCTCAACCTGGTGGTCACGGGCGTCGGCCAGAAGATGACAGGTCAGGTCAAAGTTGCCGGCACCTGCACGATGGGTAACCCCTACGGCGGCAAGCCGGTCGCCATCGAATGCTCGGCCGAGAGCAAGGACACCGCCTTTACCGGCAGCTTTCGCACCAACGGCAAGGCGCCGAAGCAGAAGTAGGCCGGCATACGCCGCGGGCTCGCCTCAGGCGCACCACGCGCCATTTGCGCCGGGTTTGCGGGCCAATCCCTCGTTGATCATCTGCGCGCCGATCGACCGACCATCGCGAGACACGACATGCGGGACGCCGCCCTTGCCAGGCTGCCCTGCCGGGTTCATCGCGAAGGATCCGGAGTTCAGGATATTCAGGAGCCGCAGCTTCGCGGCGAAGCCTAGCCGCTTCTCGTTGTCGCAACGGGCCGTCTCAATGCCGGGGCTCACGACGTCGGCAATGGCGATCTTCTCGCCCTTGTACCAGAACGTGCCTCCATCGGCGACGCAGTTGATGTGCTCGCCCTGGCCGCAATAGCCGAAGGCGGCCTTGCCGGTCTGCGCCTGCGCAGGGGAGAGGGAAACCGGCACCGCTTTTTCAAGGACGACAGGTGCCTTGGCCGGAATGGGCACGGCTGCAGGCGGCACCATGCGGGACACTGGCGCGATTGAAGCGGTCTGCCTCGGGCTCGGATCGCGTGCAGGTTCGCTTCGCGCGACCGGCGCTGCCCGAGAGACGATCGAGGCTGGCGCATGCGTGGCCAGCATCGGCTTCACGCTCTTCCAATTGTCGTAAGTCGCAATGCCCCCAACGGCGATGACGCCGATGATTGTCCAGGGGAGAGCGCTTCCGCCTCCCCTTGCCTTCGATCGTGCCGATGATTTGCGGCGGCGTGTCGCAGTCTTTGCCATCTATCCGATTCCCGTGAACACACGGATTATCGCCGGGCAATCCTTTCCGAAAGGTTGGCGACCACGTCATTTTGGTACAGACGTGATGATCCAACGCTCCTGCGAACGGGCGCGCAGTCGCAAAAGTACAAGATATCTAGAGCCGGGCGCCCGGGAACGTGGAGTCCGGCCTTGAGTGCGTCGGCGGGCTCCAACGAGACCTCAGTGAATTCGTGATCTCGATTCTTTCCAGATCGATCTGGATATCAGCGGCCGCGCGAAGCGCCTGCCATTCGATCTCGTGCTTCAGGCAAATGTCGTGCGGCACCAAAGTCGTCTTCATCTTTCCTCACCGGTTGTCGATAATACAGGGCAGCAGGCGTCGATAGGTCAGCGGATCGGCCTTGCGATCGTGGAATCCTCCTCGGCAGCAGGCTTCGGCCCGCCTTTCGAAAGATCGCCGCCGGTGCAGTGAGCGGGGATATGGACGTCATCGAAAACGCCATGCGGCAGCGTCAGGTCGACGTGATGCGGCGGCAGCACTTGTGCCTTTTGCATTCGGTTGGGGCGCGCACGCTTCATGCGGTCCGATTTTTCCGTGCGCGTGTCGGGAGTGTGGGTCGAGGGGTGCATCATCGGCCTCCTTTTTATTGCGCATGCCACTGGTGAACGAAGGACTAACGACCTCGGCGCCGAATAGTTCCGAGGAAAAGAACAAACCGCATCGCGCCGCCTTGACTGGCGTGGCAAGTTCACTACCTTCGACTTATCCCGAGGCCTCGGACATCGGCCGACGGGTCAACCTGGTGCCGGGCCCCTCTGGCGAGAGTTTTTACGGCGCTCTCGTGATGTCGGTACCGCCTGCAGCTTAAGCCGGCGGATTTTTCATTGATGAAAAAGCTCACCATGCCTCACGCGCATGCCCTTTGTGGTATGTCGCTTTTTTCCCGCACATCCTTGTTCGACAACCTTCGTGGCTGCGAGGTGCGGCCATGACCAACGGTTCCCCGCAAAAATCGACGCTCAGCTATTTCCGCTGGGCCTTCATCGTCACCTTCCTCGGCCTCGTCCTGGGCGCAGCCCTCGGCTGGCAGACGACGGGCACGATCGGCGGCATGGCGACCGTCTTCTTCATCTGCACGGTGCTCGCCGTGCTGGAGATTTCGCTCTCCTTCGACAACGCCATCGTCAATGCCAACAAGCTCAAGGAGATGACACCGGTCTGGCAGCATCGCTTCCTCACCTGGGGCATCGTCATCGCCGTCTTCGGCATGCGTATCGTCTTCCCGCTCGCAATCGTCGCGATCGCCGCCCAAATCGGCCCGTGGGAAGCTCTGGTGCTCGCTGCCCGCGACCCTGCGGAATACGCCCGCATCATGAACGACGCACACCTGCCGATCGCAGCCTTCGGCGGCACCTTCCTGATGATGGTTGGTCTCAACTACTTCTTCAATCATGAGAAGGACGTCCACTGGATATCAGGGCTTGAAAAGCTCATGGCCCGCTCGGCCACGATCAAGGGCATCGAGATTGCCTTCGTGCTGGCGCTGGTCCTGGTGTTCTCGTCGTTCCTCGGAGAAGAAGAGGCCACAACCTTCGTGCATTGCGCCATCTATGGTCTTCTGACCTTCCTGGCGGTCGAGGTGATCGGCGGCCTGCTCGATGCGTCGCAGCAGACGATGAGCGCCGCCGCCAAAGGCGGTCTCGGTGCCTTCATCTATCTCGAAGTGCTCGACGCCAGCTTCTCCTTCGACGGCGTCATCGGCGCCTTCGCGCTGACGCAGAACCTCTTCGTTATTGCGATTGGCCTCGGCATCGGCGCCATGTATGTGCGTTCGATGACAATCATGCTCGTCGAAAAGGGCACGCTCGCGGAGTACCGCTATCTCGAGCACGGCGCCTTCTACGCAATCCTGATCCTCTCGGTGATCATGTATGTGCAGACGATGTACCATATTCCCGAGGTCATTACCGGCCTTGGTGGTGCCGCCCTGATCGGCATCTCACTCTGGTCTTCCATCCGCCACAACAAGAAGGAACAGGCGGAAGAGCGCGCTGAGGCGCATAAGGAACTGCACGCCTGAGCTTGCAAGCCGCATTCACCGATGCGGCTTCATCAGAACAAAAATAAAGCCCGCGACCATCCGGTTGCGGGCTGTTTCGTATCCGGCGATCAGAGACCGCCAGCCGCGCCTAAGGCGCAGATAAGCTAGTGGTTGATTCTGCCGAACATGCTCGGGTCGATGCCGAGTTCGCGCAGATCGCGCGCCTTCGGGCGGCGGCCAGCTTCGATGGTGGCGCTCACAGCATTCGCAGCACCGATCATCGCAAAGGCGCGACCAAGGAAACCATCGCGAATGGACTTACGGAAGGACATTTTCTCTCTCGCTTTGCTTTATGATTGACCACTCATACATGTGAACGGAAGCGCGTCTTCACAAGCGACAGAAATTCAGCCCTGCCATGCAAGAACAAGCGATCGAGCGCAAAACGCGCCATGTGGTTGAGAACACGCGACAAAATGAATGGAGGCATCAAATTGACAGGCTCGTTCACAATCAGACGCGCGCGCCCATCGGACGCCGAAGCGCTTTGCGAATTTGCGGCCAGCAGTTTCGGGCGACCTACCGCAGCGACACGCCCGCATCGGATCTTGAGTCCTACATCCAGGCGAATTTCAGCGCCGAACAGCAGAATGCGGAGATTGGCGACCCCTCAGCCGCTGTTTTCCTCGCCATGCTTGATAATCGCGTCATCGGATATGCTCACCTCATGCTGGATACAGTCGACAGACGATCGGCCTTCCTCAATCGAATTTATGTCCACACCGATTGGAGGGGACGCGGATTGGCTATGGCCCTCCTCAAAACGGTGCTGCACGACGCGCATCAACGTGGCGCAACTCGCCTGGAGCTGACCGTCTACCAGCGAAACGCACGAGCCATTGCGTTTTATGAGAGGGCCGGCTTTGTCGTGACGGGCAATACGATCTTCGCGGTCGGTCAGGATTTGCAGAGCGACCTGGTGATGGAAATGAAGTTGGCCGAGCGGCCTAACAGCTGAACGGCGCGGCCAGCACACGTGACTGCCGAACAGCAGAAACTCCGCATTGGATGCGCCGCAGAAGCACCCGTGCCGTCCGCAGCAACCACCAATAACACCTTATCGTCACCAGACGAAAAGGCCGGCGATGTTTCCATCGCCGGCCGCAGTTGTGGGGTTCGGGCAGTCTTTTTCTTTAGTCCTCGTTCGCCGCAAGCTGCGACAGAACCTCGCCGCGTCCACGCAGGCGCAGGATCAGCGGGATGATGAAGGCGGCCGCAGCAACGATGAGCAGGCCGGCCGCAATCGGCGACATCACCAGAGTCGTCACGTCGCCCTGACTGATCGCAAGCGCGCGGCGCAACTGTTGCTCGGCCAGCGGGCCAAGGATGAGGCCGACAACAGCAGGCGCGATCGGATAGCCGAAGAGCCGCATGATGTAGCCGAGGATGCCGAAGGCGAGCAGCATGCCCAGTTCGAAGACCGACGGGTTGGCGCCGATCGTGCCGAGTGTCGCAAACAGCAGGATGCCGGCATAAAGCCACGGCTTCGGGATCGTCAGCAGGCGCACCCAGAGGCCGATCAGCGGGAGGTTGAGCACAAGCAGCATCGCGTTGGCGATCAGCAGGCTGGCGATCAGGCCCCAGACGATCTGCGGGTTGTTCGCAAACAGCAGCGGGCCGGGCTGCAGGCCGTATTGCTGGAAGCCGGCGAGCATGATCGCGGCCGTCGCCGTCGTCGGCAGGCCGAGCGTCAACAGCGGCACCAGGGTCCCTGCCGCCGACGCATTGTTCGCGGCCTCCGGACCAGCCACGCCTTCGATCGCGCCGTGACCGAACTCCTCGGGGTTCTTCGCCAAGCGCTTTTCCGTGGCATAGGAAAGGAAGGTCCCGATCTCGGCACCGCCGGCAGGCATCGCGCCGATCGGGAAGCCAATCAGCGTGCCGCGCAGCCACGCCTTCCAGGAGCGGCCCCAGTCCTGCGCCGTCATCCACAGCGAGCCTTTGACCGCCTCGACCTTCTCCTCGATGCTGTTGCCCTGGGCGGCGATATAGAGTGTCTCGCCGATCGCAAACATCGCGACCGCAAGCGTCGTCACCTCGACGCCATCGAGCAGATCGGGGACGCCGAAGGAAAGACGCGCCTGTCCCGTCTGCTGGTCGATGCCGACCATGGCAAGGGCAAAGCCGATGAACAGCGATGTAAGCCCGCGCAGCGCCGAATCCCCGAAGGCCGACGAGACGGTCACGAAGGCGAGTACCATCAGCGCAAAATATTCACGCGGCCCGAAAATCAGGGCCAGCTTGACGATGTAGGGAGCGATGAAGGCAAGGCCGAGCGTCGCGATCAGGCCGGCGACAAACGAACCAATCGCCGCTGTCGCGAGCGCCGGCCCGCCGCGGCCCGCGCGGGCCATCTTGTTGCCCTCAAGGGCCGTAACGATCGAGGCGCTTTCGCCAGGCGTATTGAGAAGAATCGACGTCGTCGAGCCGCCATACATGCCGCCATAATAGATGCCGGCAAACATGATCAGCGAGCCAGCCGGATCGAGCTTGTAGGTAACAGGAAGAAGAAGGGCGACGGTCAGGGCCGGGCCAATCCCCGGCAGCACGCCGACCGCGGTGCCGAGCGTCACGCCGACGAGCGCATAGAGCAGGTTCATCGGCTGCATGGCGACCAGGATGCCCTGGAAGAGGAATTCGAAGGTGCTCATCGCATCCAATCCTAGAAGAAGATGTGTTCGAACGGCCCGGCCGGCAGGGTCAACTGCAAGAGCTTTGCGAAGATCACCCAGACGACGAAGCTGAAAGCGATGCCCGCAGGGATCGAGATCCAGAGCTTGCGGCGTCCGAAGCCGGCAGCCGTAAAGGCAAAGAGAAGGCCGGTTGCGATCGAAAAGCCTGCCGTCTTGAGAAGCAGCATCTGCGCGGCAAGGCCGGCGACGACCCAAACTACAGGCGCGATTTCCTGATGCTCGCGCTCGGGAAACTCGCCACGCCAGGCTTCGAAGATGGTCCAGATGCCGAGGCCGATCAGGCCGAAGGCGACCACCTTGGGCGCAGTTGCCGGACCGATGCGGTCATACTGAGCGATGGCGCGCATATGCGAGGCATCCCAAAGCATGACGGCAGCGACGACGAAAAGACAGATGGCAATGACCAGCGCCGCCCAGTCAGGGCGGCGCTTCGTTGCCAAGGGTTCGTTACCCCTGCTCATTGAACAAGTCCGATCTCTTTAAGGATGCCTTCGGTAGCCGAAACGTCCTTGTCGAGCTGCGCCTTGAAGGCGTCGCCGGCGAGGTAGGTATCAGCCCAGCCCTTGCTCTTCAGGATTTCCTGCCAACCGGCGGACTTCGAGAGCTTATCGAAATCAGCGGTGATTGCAGCCGTCTGCTCGGCCGAAAGACCAGGGGCGGCGGCAACCATGCGCCAGTTCTCGACAGCGACATCGAGGCCCGATTCCTTCAGCGTCGGCGCGTCGACACCCTCGATGCGCTTGTCGCTGGAGACAGCCAGGAGCCGGAGCTGACCAGCCTTCACCTGCGATTCGAATTCGCCGTAGCCGGAAATGCCCGCGGTCACCTGTCCGCCGAGGATAGCGGCCAGCGCTTCACCGCCGCCGGAGAAGGCGACGTAGTTGATCTTCGTCGGATCGACGCCGGCAGCCTTGGCAATCAGTCCGACCGCGATGTGGTCGGTACCGCCTGCCGAGCCGCCACCCCAGGAAACCGAACCCGGATCCTGCTTCAGCTTGGCAACGAGATCGGCCATCGTCTTGATGTCGGACGCAGCCGGGACAACGATCGCCTCATACTCGCCGGTAAGGCGGGCAATCGGCGTGACGTCCTTCAGCGTGACCGGCGACTTGTTGGTCAGGATAGCGCCGACCATGACATAGCCGCCGACGATCAGTGCGTTCGGGTTGCCGTTGTTCTGGCCGGTGAACTGCGCGAGACCGATGGTGCCGCCGGCGCCCGGAACGTTTTGTACCTGAACGTTGCCTGAGATGCCTTCCTTCTGCATCACGGTCTGCAGCGAGCGGGCCGTCTGGTCCCAGCCACCGCCGGGAGCGGCCGGCGCCATGATGGTGTAGTCCGCCGCATAGGCCGGCAGGGCGACCGCAGCCGCGAAAATGGTTGCAAGAAGAGTATGCTTCACGAGTGTGTCCTCCGTGGGCGCGGCTGAGAAACCGCGCGTTGTTCTCGATGGAATCGGGAAGGACACCGCAGACGGACTCCAAGGTCCGATATGGCTGGCAAGCTCCTCCCGAAACTTCACCTCTCCGCCTCCACGGAGCTGAAGTTCTGCAAAGCGGACCACAACAAGCTGTCATTTAGCTGACATCGATCAACTATCCACCCCGCGATGACACTTTTTTGCCGCAATTACCCTGGGCGAAAACAGACGCAAAATGCCACCATCCGTGGAACCTGGAGGCGGTTTGTGCGTTATGGCGCTCAGGAGGATTGCCCCATGAGTTCTCACATCGATAACAAGCAGATCGAAAATGAGGGCTTACGCCAGGTGTGGAGTGTGCACGATTTTGCACGCCGGCACCGGTTGGACGAGCAGGAGGAGAAACGTCTTCGCTCGCTCTTTGGGTCATACGCGACGAAGCAGGAACTGCTGGCCAACGCCCAGCGGCCCTGCATCTTCCGCTAATCATCCACGGCGATTTTACTGCGTCCGCAGAACTTCGTTCCAGTGCGCGATCAATCGCGCGCGCTTCACCTGGTCCAGATAAACCATCAAGCCCGGGCTGACAGGCACCGGCCGCAACTGCGCGCCCAAGAGCTCCTGCATCGTGTTGGCGGTATTCTCGCCGGCGACCTCCGGGCTGACAGCGGGAATCTGCAACTCCCGCGCCATGATCGTCTGGCCCTCCTTCGACATGAAGAAGGATAGATAGCGCCGTCCGAGTTCCGGTTCGCCCGCCGCCTGCGGCACCAGGCCGATGCGCGACATCACGACCGTATAGTCTTTCGGCAGCACGATCCCGACATCGGGATGACGCTTGGCCCAATCGGCGGCGTAGGACCCGAGGATGTTGTAGCCGAGCACGAAGCGGCCGTCCGATACGCGCTCCAGGATGGCCGAACTGGTGGAGTATAATTTGACGCCGGCCGCCCCCATGGCGCCGATAACGGACCATATGTCACCGAACTGTTCCTGGTCGCGTGCCATGAACAGGAAGCCGACGCCGGAGCGCTCGATATCATAGGTGCCGATCCGCCCATGGATCGCGTCACCCTTGCGCTTGAGGTAATCGACGAATTCCGCCCGCGAACTCGGCGGCGGCTCCGTCGCGAAGCTCGGCTTGTGGTAGACGAACACCGCCGGCTCGAAGGTCAGCGCGTAGGCGGTATTGCGCCAGTTGGCCCATTTCGGCCAGCGCGCGCTCATCGGCAGGTTGCTCACCTGCGCATAGCCGTCGTTGGAGAGCTTGACCTGCAGATCCATGGCCGAGGAGAAGGCGAAGTCCGCAGTGCGTTGGCCGGCATCCGTCTCCCGCACGATGCGGTCATAAATTTCCCCGGTCAGCATATCCTCGTACCTGACCGCCACGTCCAGATTGGCTTCCTGGAACCCATGGATCATCGGCTGCGCCAGTGGCTCGTCGAGCGATGAATAGACAACCAGCGTCGGGGCCTCGGCATTGCCGGAACGCGCCGGGTAGAACACCTCGTCCGCAGTGGCTAAGCCGGGACAGAGCAACAGGCACGCAAGTAAAGAAAGTCTCCTCATGAGAGGACAATGCACCAGCAACCGGGATCCGGCAAGCGAGCCGCATCCACCCGCAGCGCCCCGAAGGCGGCTGGTACGACCGCAGCAGCAGCACACTCACCAGACACAAAAAATGGCTATGACATCTTCGCCGCCACCCTGTATCCTCTTCAAAAATCAAGGGAACATCCGTGCGCATTCTATTGGTGGAGGACAATATCGCGCTGGCCGACGGGCTTTCGGCCATCCTGCGAGGCACCGGCCATGCCGTCGACGTCGTGCATGATGGTGCCTCCGCCAACGCTGTCACGGCGGCCGAGAATTTCGATCTCGTCGTGCTCGACCTGAACCTGCCGGAAATGGATGGCCTCGAGGTGCTGCGCGCCATGCGCGCCAGACAGAACCAGTCGGCAGTGCTGATCCTGACGGCGCGCGGCACGCCGGAAGAGCGCGTCAAGGGTCTCGATCTTGGTGCCGACGACTACCTTATCAAGCCCTTTGATATCTCCGAATTCGAGGCCCGCGTCCGCGTGCTCCTGCGCCGCCAGGCGGGTCTGCATTCGGCGACTGTCAGTTTCGGCGGCCTTTCACTCGATCTAAATTCACGCGCCTTCTCCGCCGGCTCGACGCCGCTCGACATTCCCGCCCGCGAACTCGGCCTGCTGGAAATCCTCTTCATGCGCGCCGGCAAGGTTGTCGCCAAGGAAGCGATCATTCAGTCGCTGACCGCCTTCGACGACGACATCTCGGCCAATGCCATCGAGCAATATGTCAGCCGCCTCAGGAAGCGCCTGTCGCCCTATGGGCTGACGGTGAGGACTGCGCGCGGCATTGGCTACTATCTCGACAAACTGCCAGAGGCCTCATGACAACGGCCTATTCGCTCCGACGAAGGCTCCTGTTCTGGCTGCTGATCTCGACCGCCATCATCGGCATGGTCGCGCTCGCGGACACTTATCGCGAAGCGGTGCAGACCTCCAACATCGTTTCGGACCGCGTGCTGGCCGGCTCGGCACTCGCCATCGCCGAACGCGTGGTCGTGGCGGAAGACGGCACTCTCGAGGTCGACATCCCCTATGTGGCCCTTGAGATGCTGACATCGGCCGCGCAGGACCGTGTCTTCTATCGCGTCGACGGACCGCCCGGAAAATTCATCACCGGCTATCAGGCGCTTCCGGTCCTCGCCGAAACCGTAGGCGACACGGCAGGCTTTGCCGATGATACCTTCCGCGGCGAACCGATCCGTGTCGCAACCCTCAAGCGGTCAGCCTCAACAGGCATTCGCTCCGTCCCCTTCGCCGTGACCGTTGCCGAAACCACGATCGCCCGCCGTCAGCTCGCCCGCGCCATCCTCTTCCGCTCGGCGCTGCGTCTCTCCCTTATGATCGCCGGCGCCGCCGTCATCGTCTGGATCTCGGTCACGGTCGCGCTCCGTCCGCTGTACAAGCTGCGCGATGCGATCGGCGAACGCAGTCCCGACGACCTGCACCCGATCGAACAGGCAGTACCAAGCGAGGTCCAGCCGCTCGTCGATACCGTCAACGGCTTCATGGTCCGCTTGCAATCGGCGCTCGATGCACTTCGTAACTTCACCGGCAACGCCAGCCACCAGCTGCGCACGCCGCTTGCGATCATCCGCACGCAGCTCGCCCTCTCCGCTCGCGCGAGCACATTGGCCGAAGCGCAGGGCTCCGCCCTGAAAGGCGATCAGGCCGTCGCCCATGCCGAACGCATCCTCGCGCAATTACTGCTGATGGCGAAAATCGACGCTGCAACGGCGAAGGAGGCGCTGACCGCATCGTCGATCGACCTGACAGCCATTGCCCAGGACATCACCGGAGAACTTATCCCGACCGCCGCCGAGGCCGGCATCGACCTCGGCTTCGAAGGCGACCGCCCTGCCCTCGTCCGTGCCGAGCCGCTGCTGATCGGCGAACTCTTGCGCAACCTTGCCGGAAACGCCATCGCCTATGCCGGCAAGGGCGCTGAGGTGACCGTTCGGATATCCGAGACCGACGATGCCGTCCGCCTCGAAGTCGAGGACAACGGCCCCGGCATTCCCGCAGAGACGCTCGCGGCCGTCCGGCAGCGCTTCTCGCGCGGCAGCAACTCCGGCGCGCCGGGCGCCGGGCTTGGCCTGCCGATCGTCGAGGAAATCGCCGGCCTCTTCAACGCATCGCTGACGCTGGAGCCCGGCGCACATGGCAGGGGTCTCACGGCCTCCGTGACGTTTGCGAAGGCGACGTAAAGGCTTAGCCGGCTCGGCCTTACCGCCTTGCATTCTTTCGCTGCATTGCACACACTACCCTTCGGGAACAGCAAATGCCGTACAACGATACGGCAGCGGATAAGGCCGTCCATGTCGATCAAAGCCAGCATCTATCACCTGACGCATTACAAATACGACAAGCCGGTCCGCCTCGGACCTCAGATCATACGCCTCAAGCCAGCGTCGCATTCCAAGACGCGGGTGATCAGCCATTCGCTGAAGGTTTCGCCGTCGAACCATTTCGTGAACCTGCAGCAGGATCCCTACGGCAATTATCTGGCCCGCTACGTCTTCCCTGACCCGGTGACGGAGTTCAAGATCGAGGTCGACCTCGTCGCCGACATGACGGTCTATAACCCCTTCGATTTCTTCATCGAGGAGAGCGCCGAGATGTGGCCCTTCTCCTATCCCGAGGAGATCAGGGACGACCTGAAGATCTACATGCAACCGCAGCCGGTGGAGCCGGCGCTGGCTGCCTATCTCGCCGGCATCGACCGCACTCCCATGCGGACCACCGACTTCATCGTAGGGTTGAATGCGCGGCTGAAGAACGACGTCGAATACGTCATCCGCATGGAGCCCGGCGTCCAGACGCCGGAGGAAACGCTGAAGCTGGCGCTTGGCTCCTGCCGCGACTCGAGCTGGCTGCTGGTCGAGATCCTGCGCAATCTCGGCTTCGCCGCCCGCTTCGTCTCCGGCTATCTCATCCAGCTCACCCCCGACCTGAAGGCGCTCGACGGGCCCTCCGGCACCGAGGTCGATTTCACCGACCTGCACGCCTGGTGCGAGGTCTATCTCCCCGGCGCCGGCTGGGTCGGCCTCGACCCCACGTCTGGCCTGCTCACCGGCGAAAGCCACATACCGCTCGCCGCCACCCCGCACTACCGAAATGCCGCGCCGATATCAGGCGCGCTTTACGGCGAGGCCAACACCGAATTCGCCTTCGAGATGAAGGTCTCGCGGGTAGCGGAGCACCCGCGCATCACCAAGCCTTTCTCCGACGAAAGTTGGAAGGAGCTCAACGAGCTCGGTGCCAAGGTCGATAGCATCCTGCAGGCCGGGGATGTCCGCCTGACCATGGGCGGCGAGCCGACCTTCGTTTCCATCGACGACTTCGAATCCGAGGAGTGGAACACTGCCGCCGTCGGCCCGACCAAGCGCGAGAAGGCGGATGTCCTCATCCGCAAACTGCGCGAGCGCTTCGCTCCCGGCGGCTTCCTGCATTACGGTCAGGGCAAGTGGTATCCGGGCGAAAGCCTGCCGCGCTGGACCTTCTCACTCTACTGGCGCAAGGACGGCAAGCCGATCTGGCAGAACCCGGAGCTCATCGCCGGCGAGGGCAAGGACACCGGTGCAAAGGCAGATGACGCCGCCAACCTTTTGAATGCCATCGCCAGGGAACTGGCGATCGAGACCGACATGGTGCTGCCCGCCTACGAGGATCCAGCCGAATGGATCATGAAGGAAGGCAGCCTGCCCGAAAACGTCGACCCATCCAATTCCAAGCTGAAGGACCCGGAAGAGCGTAGCCGCATCGCCCGCGTCTTCGAACGCGGCCTGACCGTACCGACCGGCTACATCCTGCCGGTGCAGGCCTGGAACGCGCGCGCCTCTAGCACGCGCTGGGTCAGCGAAAAATGGAAGACCCGCCGCGGCAAGATCTTCCTCGTTCCCGGCGACAGCCCCGTCGGCTATCGCCTGCCCCTCGGCACCCTGCCCTATGTGCCGCCGGCGCGTTTCCCCTATATCCACCCCGCCGACCCGTCGATTCCGCGCAATCCGCTGCCCGAAGTCTTCGTGCCATCCGGCCGCGCCATGCCGGAAGCCTCCCGCCACAGCGACGACAGCAGCCAGAACCGCGTTGAGCAAACCGTCGGCGAGATCGGCGGCGTCGTGCGCACCGCAATCTCGGTCGAACCGCGCGACGGAAGGCTCTGCGTCTTCATGCCGCCGGTCGAGCGCATCGAGGACTATCTCGAACTGATCGCCGCCGCGGAGAATGCAGCGACCGAACTCGGCCTGCCCGTCCATATCGAAGGCTATTCGCCGCCGCAGGACGAGCGCATCAATGTCATCCGCGTCGCCCCCGATCCCGGCGTCATTGAGGTCAATATCCATCCCGCTTCCAACTGGCAGGATTGCGTCGACATTACGATGACGATCTACGAGGAAGCCCGCCAAAGCCGCCTCGGCACCGACAAGTTCATGATCGACGGGCGCCACACCGGTACCGGCGGGGGCAACCATGTGGTCGTTGGTGGCGCCAATCCGGGCGACAGCCCCTTCCTGCGCCGCCCTGACCTGTTGAAGAGCCTGGTACTGCACTGGCAGCGCCATCCCTCGCTCTCCTACATGTTCTCGGGCATGTTCATCGGCCCGACCAGCCAGGCGCCGCGCATCGACGAAGCCCGTCACGACAGCCTCTACGAACTGGAAATCGCGCTCGCCCAGGTCCCCGCGCCGGGTCGCGGCGCGCAACCCCTCCCTTGGCTGGTGGACAGGCTGTTCCGCAATCTGCTGACCGACGTCACTGGCAACACGCACCGCGCCGAGATCTGCATCGACAAGCTGTTTTCGCCGGATGGCCCAACCGGACGGCTCGGCCTCGTCGAATTCCGCGGTTTCGAAATGCCGCCGAACGCACGTATGTCGCTTGCCCAGCAACTGCTGGTCCGCGCGTTGATCGCCCGCTTCTGGCAGCACCCTGCGGACGGCAAGTTCGTGCGCTGGAGCACGTCGCTGCACGACCGCTTCATGCTGCCGCACTTCATCTGGGCCGATTTCCTCGACGTGCTCGGCGACCTCAAGCAGAATGGCTTCGACCTCAGCCCGGAATGGTTCAAGGCACAGCTTGAATTCCGCTTCCCCTTCTGTGGCGAGGTCGAATACGAAGGCTCTAAGCTCGAACTGCGGCAGGCGCTGGAACCCTGGCACGTCATGGGCGAGGAGGGCGCGATCGGCGGCACGGTCCGCTATGTCGACAGCTCCGTAGAGCGCCTGCAGGTCCGGCTGGAAACCAGCAATGCCTCCCGCTACACCGTGACCTGCAACGGCCGCACGGTTCCGTTGAGCTCGACCGGCACGGCGGGCGTCTCGGTCGCTGGCGTTCGCTTCAAGGCATGGCAGCCTGCGTCGGGATTGCACCCGGTTTTGCCGGTCAATACGCCGCTCACCTTCGACATTTATGATACATGGTCGAAGCGTTCGATCGGCGGCTGCATCTATCATGTTGCCCATCCGGGCGGGCGTAACTATGAGACCTTCCCGGTCAATGGTAACGAAGCGGAAGCGAGACGGCTGGCGCGATTCGAGCCGTGGGGGCATACGGCAGGCGCATTCATTCCGCGTGCCGAGACAGTTTCACCGGAATTCCCGCTGACGCTCGATCTTCGACGACCGGTGGGAATCTAAGCACTAGGGCGAAATGGGCAAGAAACCGACGGCAGAACTGAGGGAAGAGCCAGCGATCCGCACCGGAAACGATGCCGTGCTTGACTATACTCCTCTGCCCGGCGTCGCCGACGAGATGGTCGACACCAACGGCGCCATCCGCCCGGTCTGGCAGCGCTTCTTTTCGCATCTGAGCGGAATGCCCGAAAAGGAGCTGACCGAACGCTTCACCCGCGCCGACCGTTACCTGCGCGACGCCGGCGTTTTCTACCGAGCCTACGGCAGCACCGGAAGCGCCGAGCGCTCCTGGCCCCTCTCGCACGTTCCGGTCCTCATTGATGCGCGCGAATGGGAGGCGGTCTCGGCTGGGCTCGTCCAGCGCGCCGACCTGCTGGAAGCGATCGTTGCCGACGTCTACGGCCAAAATCGCCTTGTCGCGGAGGGCGTGCTGCCACCGGCCCTGATCGCTGCCAACCCCGAATACCAGCGTCCGCTTGTCGGCGTCACCCCGGCCGGCGGTCACTACCTGCATTTCTGCGCCTTCGAGATCGGCCGCGGTCCTGATGGAAACTGGTGGGTCCTCGCTGACCGTACGCAGGCGCCGTCTGGCGCCGGCTTTGCGCTTGAAAACCGCGTGGCGACGACCCGCGCCTTCTCCGATATATACGCTGAGACGCCGGTTCATCGCCTCGCCTCCTTCTTTGGCGCCTTCCGCGATGCGCTGCAGGGCATGAAGCACAGCGGCGACGACCGCATCGCCGTGCTGACGCCGGGCCCCGCCAACGAAACCTATTACGAGCACGCCTATATCGCCCGCTATCTCGGCTTCATGCTGCTCGAGGGCGAAGACCTGGCTGTCGTCAACGGCAAGGTGATGGTCCGCACCGTGTCGGGCCTGAAGCCGATCACCGTGCTTTGGCGCCGCCTCGATTCGGCCTATTCGGATCCACTGGAACTGAACCAGAATTCACATATCGGCACGCCCGGCCTCGTCGAGGCTCTGCGCGCCGAAAGCGTGACCATCGTCAATGCACTCGGCAGCGGCATCATTGAAACACGCGCGCTGCTCGCCTTCATGCCGACCATCTGTCGTCGTCTGTTTGGCGAAGAGTTGAAGCTCCCCTCGATCGCGACCTGGTGGTGCGGCCAGAAGGGCGAACGCGAACATGTGGCGGCCAACATCGAAAAGATGGTGATCGGTCCGGCCTATTCGCGCGCACCGTTCTTCGATGACAGGGGCGAATCCGTGCTCGGCTCGACCTTGCGCGCCACGACCAAGGATTCGATCGGCGATTGGTTGAACTCCGACGGCGCCAAACTTGCCGGGCAGGAAGTCGTAACGCTATCGACGACCCCGGCCTGGATCGACGGCAAGCTGACGCCGCGGCCGATGTCGCTACGCGTCTTCGCCGCCCGCACGGCCAATGGCTGGCAGATCATGCCGGGCGGCTTTGCCCGCATCGGCGGCAGCGACGACGTTTCGGCCATCGCCATGCAATCGGGTGGTGCCGCCGCCGACGTCTGGATCGTCAGCGACAAGCCGGTGGAGCAGCACACATTGCTGCCGGCGGAAGGCAGCTTCACCCGCAACATGCCGGGCAGCCTGCCGAGCCGCGCGGCCGACAATCTCTTCTGGCTCGGCCGCTACATCGAGCGCGCCGAAGGGGCGCTGCGCATCCTGCGCGCCTGGCACGCCCGCTTTGCGGAAGCCGCCGATCCGAACCAGCCCCTGTTGGCCGACGTGACAGCCTATCTGGCCGCCGTCGATATCGACACCGAGGAAGCAGTCCCGGATACGCTAATGCGCAACATCGACAGCGCCGTCTATTCCGCCAGCAACATTCGCGACCGTTTCTCGCCGGATGGCTGGCTGGCGCTCACTGATCTCGCCAAGACGGCGCGACGGTTCCACGAGACGATTTCTCCCGGCGACGATGCAAGCCACGCGATGACGATTCTGCTGCGCAAGCTCGCGGGCTTCGCCGGTCTGGTGCACGAAAACATGTATCGCTTCACCGGCTGGCGTTTCCTCTCGCTCGGCCGCCATATCGAGCGCGGGCTGCACATGACACGGCTGCTCGGGCACATGTCGGGGCCGGACGCCCCTGATGGCGCGCTCGACATGCTGCTGGAGATCGGCGACAGCGTCATGACCCATCGCCGCCGCTACAACGTCAACACCGCTCGCCTCACGGTCACCGATCTGCTCGCGCTCGATCCGCTCAATCCACGCTCAATTCTTTTCCAGATGAACGAGATCCACCGCGAGGTGGAGCAGCTCCCGAACGCACTCGTCAACGGCCAGATGTCGCCCTTCTATCGCGAAGCGATGCGGTTGCACTCCGGCCTTGCCGTGATGACGCCGGAGACGATGAGCGTCGATGTCTACCGCCGCCTCGAACGCGAGCTGGAGCATCTGTCCGACCTCCTTGCCCACACATATCTCGGATGACCCAGGTGCTTTACGATCTCTCGCTGCACATGGGATACATCTACGACACGCCGGCCTCTGGCGCCCGCCACATCATGCGGCTGATGCCGCTGTCGCTGCCGAACCGGCAACGGCTGGTGGCCGGCTCGATCAAGGTTTCGCCGACGCCGGATGAACAGGCGCACTTCGTCGATTTCTTCGAGCACCCCGCGACTTCCTTCATGCTGCGCGCGCCGCATGAAAAGCTGGATATCCGCATGCATGCCCGCGTGCACGTGGAGAGCCATTCCATCGCAGCGGATTTTTCCCCCGTGCTCGCAAAGCTTCCGAATGAGGTCGCAGGCGTCTGGTCGCTGAAGCCCGACGCCCCGCATCATTTCCTCGGCAATAGCCCCCGCCTTTCGGACACACGCGCGATCTCGGACTATGCGAAGGCCTGCGCCGAACCGTCATGGACCGTGCTGCAGATCGCCACTGCGCTATGCGCGAAAATCCATCTGGATTTCACCTATGATGCCGAAGCGACGACCGTCGATACGACGCCGCTTGAAGCCTTCCAAATAAAGCGCGGCGTCTGCCAGGACTTCGTCCATGTCATGATCCTTGCTCTGCGTAGCCTCGGCATTCCCGCCGGATATGTCTCCGGATTCCTGCGCACCATTCCGCCGCCCGGCAAGGAACGGCTGGAGGGGGCGGACGCCATGCATGCGTGGGTCAGGGTCTGGTGCGGCGAAACGATCGGCTGGGTCGAACTGGATCCGACGAACAACATCCCGGCCGGCACCGACCACATCGTCGTTGCCTATGGCCGCGACTACGCCGACGTCGCCCCGGTCATCGGCGTGCTGAAGAGCTACGGCGGCCAACGCGCTGTCCAGGCCGTGGATGTCATTCCGTTGGGATAATTGAATAGCCGATAGAATTCAGATCTTTACCGTGGCGTTCATGGTGCCGCAAAAGGTCAAGGACCTCCTTGCCTCCTGCGGGACCACCCCGAGCAACGCCTATCAGCCCAATAGCATGGCTCAGCTGGTTGCGGACTTGGGCCATGGCCGCCAAGGCGACGAGCTCGCGACCCGCCTGACGAACTGGTAACAGCAAAGACCCGCAAACAACAAAAGCCGCCCCGGAACAAACCGGAGCGGCTTTTCGTTTGCCTGCAAAAACGCGCATATCAAATTCGGAAAACCGATTGAAATCAAGCTCTTTCCGCAGCGGAGCGCCAAGCCTCGGCAATTTTTTCGTTTGGGTAATTCCTTTGTTGCAAGTGCGTTGTAACGATGCATAAACTGCGTGTTTAGTGCGCGGCAAACCGATTGAAATTGGCATAACGTACTGAAACCAAACAGAATTGGCGAGGACTGACGATGAACACCGTTTCGAAGCCGACAATCCCCTCCCCCGCGCCGCGCAGCTCCAAGCCAGAAATTCTCGCCGAAGAAATCATCGAACGCCTGACCTACCGCATCGGCAAGGATGCGAAGGTCGCCAAGCCGCATGACTGGCTGACGGCGACCATCCTCGTCATACGCGACCGCATCATCGACAAGTGGATGGAGTCGACCCGCAAGGTCTACGCAACAGGCGACAAGCGCGTTTACTACCTCTCCCTCGAATTCCTCATCGGCCGCCTGATGCGCGACGCCGTCTCGAACCTCGGCCTCATGGAACAGGTTCGCGACGCGCTCGCCTCGCTCGGCGTCGATGTCTCTGTCATCGCCGGCCTCGAGCCTGACGCCGCTCTTGGCAACGGCGGCCTTGGCCGTCTCGCCGCCTGCTTCATGGAAAGCATGGCGACCGTCGATGTCCCGGCCTATGGCTACGGTATCCGTTACGTCCACGGTCTTTTCCGGCAGCAGCTTGCCGATGGCTGGCAGGTGGAGTTGCCGGAAAGCTGGCTGGCGCACGGCAATCCTTGGGAATTCGAGCGTCGCGAGAGCGCTTACGAAATCGGCTTCGGCGGCACCGTCGACGTGGTCAATAGCCCCGAGGGCGAGCCGCGCTATGTGTGGAAACCCGCCGAGCGTGTCATCGCCGCCGCCTTCGACACTCCGGTGGTCGGCTGGCGCGGCAAGCGCGTCAACACGCTGCGCCTCTGGTCCGCGCAGCCGATCGACCCGATCCTGCTCGACGCCTTCAACGCCGGCGACCATATCGGCGCGCTGCGTGAGAGCAACAAGGCCGAAAGCCTGACGCGCGTTCTATATCCCGCCGACGCGACGCCGGCCGGCCAGGAACTGCGCCTGCGCCAGGAATTCTTCTTCTCCTCCGCTTCGCTGCAGGACATCCTGCGCCGTCACCTGCAGCAGTATGACGATTTCACCTCGCTGCCCGACAAGGTGGCGGTCCAACTGAACGACACGCATCCGGCGGTCTCGGTCGCGGAACTGATGCGCCTGTTGTGCGACGTGCATGGTCTCGACTTCGACCAGGCTTGGGACATCACCCGCGGCACGATCGCCTACACCAATCACACCCTCCTGCCGGAAGCGCTGGAAAGCTGGCCGATCCCACTGTTCGAGCGCCTGCTGCCGAGGCATATGCAGATCATCTACGCGATCAACGCCAAGGTGCTGCTGGAGGCGCGCAAGACCAAGACCTTCTCCGAAACGGAAATCCGCTCGATTTCCCTGATCGAGGAAAGCGGCGAGCGCCGTGTACGCATGGGCAATCTCGCCTTCGTCGGCGCTCATTCGATCAACGGCGTTTCGGCTCTGCACACCGACCTGATGAAGGTCACCGTCTTTGCCGACCTGCATAAGCTCTATCCCGACCGCATCAACAACAAGACCAACGGCATCACGCCGCGCCGCTGGCTGCAGCAGTGCAATCCCGGCCTGACCTCGCTGATCCGCGAAACGATCGGCGACGACTTCCTCGATGACGCCGAAAAGCTGAAGCCGCTCGACAAGTTCGCGAATGATGCAAGCTTCCAGGAGAAGTTCGCGGCGGTGAAGCGCGCCAACAAGGTGGCCTTGTCCAATCTCGTCGCCAGCCGCATGGGCATCAAACTCGATCCGTCGGCTATGTTCGATATCCAGATCAAGCGCATCCACGAGTACAAGCGGCAGCTGCTCAACATTATCGAAGCAGTCGCGCTCTACGACCAGATCCGCTCACATCCAGAATTGGACTGGGTGCCGCGCGTCAAGCTCTTCGCCGGCAAGGCGGCGCCGAGCTACCATAACGCCAAGCTGATCATCAAACTGATCAACGACGTCGCCCGCACGATCAACAACGACCCGGCCGTCCGCGGCCTGCTGAAGGTCGTGTTCGTGCCGAACTACAACGTTTCCCTTGCCGAGGTCATGGTGCCGGCCGCCGATCTGTCTGAGCAGATCTCGACTGCTGGGATGGAAGCATCGGGCACCGGCAACATGAAGTTCGCGCTGAACGGCGCGCTGACGATCGGGACACTCGACGGCGCCAATGTCGAGATGCGCGACCATGTCGGCGAGGACAACATCATCATTTTCGGCCTGCGTGCCGACGAAGTCGCCGCCGCCCGTGCAGATGGCCACAATCCCCGCGCCATCATCGAAGCGTCGCGTGAACTGTCTCAGGCACTCCAGGCCATCAGTTCCGGCGTCTTCTCGCACGACGATCGAAGCCGATACGCGGCGCTGATCGAAGGCATTTACGCGCATGACTGGTTCATGGTGGCGGCCGATTTCGATGCCTATGCGCAGGCGCAGCGCGATATCGACCAGCTCTGGACCGATCCGTCGGCGTGGAACAAGAAAGCGATCTGCAACACGGCTCGGATGGGCTGGTTCTCATCCGACCGCACGATACGGCAATATGCCAAGGAAATCTGGAGAGCCGGATGAAAGCGCCGAAAGCCACCCCTGAAGTCAGACTTCCCTGGGAGATTTCGGCAGACGAGATAGCGGCAATCCTCGCAGGGTCGCATTCCAATCCCTTCGCCGTTCTCGGCGTTCACAAATCGGGAAACGCCTACGTCACCCGCTGCTTCATTCCGGGCGCCGAAGAGGTGACCGCGATGGCGCTCGATGGCAGCGTCATCGGCGAATTGAAGCAGCAGCATTCTGACGGCTTTTTCGCCGGCGAGGTTTCGGTGACGAAGCAGCAGCCGGTGCGCTATCGCGCGCGACGCGGCGATGCCGAATGGGCGGTGACCGACCCTTACAGCTTCGGACCCGTCCTCGGCCCGATGGATGACTATTACGTGCGGGAAGGTTCCCATCTGCGCCTCTTCGACAAGATGGGCGCACACTGGATCAAGCACGAGGGCGCGCAGGGGATCCATTTCGCCGTCTGGGCGCCGAATGCTCAGCGTGTCTCGGTTGTCGGTGACTTCAATGGCTGGGATGGTCGCCGCCATGTAATGCGCTTCCGCTCCAGCGCCGGTATCTGGGAGATCTTCGCTCCTGACGTTCCGACCGGTGTCGCCTACAAATTCGAAATCCGCGGCCACGACGGTGTGCTGTTGCCGCTAAAGGCCGACCCTTTCGCCCGACGCAGCGAACTACGCCCACAGACGGCCTCGGTCGCGGCATCCGAGCTGCTGCAGGAATGGGACGACGCAGCGCATCTGAAGCACTGGAGCGAAACCGACAAGCGTCGTCAGCCGATCTCGATCTACGAGGTTCATGCCGGCTCCTGGCAGCGGCGCGACGATGGCTCGTTCCTCTCCTGGGACGAGCTTGCCGCCCGTCTAATCCCCTACTGCGTCGACATGGGCTTCACCCATATCGAGTTCCTGCCGATTACCGAGCATCCCTATGATCCCTCCTGGGGCTACCAGACGACCGGGCTCTATGCGCCGACCGCCCGCTTCGGCGAGCCGGAGGGTTTCGCCCGCTTCGTCAACGGCAGCCACAAGGTCGGCATCGGCGTCATCCTCGATTGGGTGCCAGCCCATTTCCCGACCGACGAACACGGTCTCGGCTGGTTCGACGGCACGGCGCTCTACGAGCATGCCGACCCGCGCCAGGGCTTCCACCCCGACTGGAATACGGCAATCTACAATTTCGGCCGCACCGAAGTCGTTTCCTATCTGGTCAACAACGCGCTTTACTGGGCCGAGAAGTTCCATCTCGATGGTCTGCGCGTCGATGCCGTGGCCTCGATGCTCTACCTCGACTATTCCCGCAAGCACGGCGAATGGATCCCGAACGAGTACGGCGGTAATGAGAACCTGGAGGCTGTGCGCTTCCTGCAGAACATGAACACCCGTATCTACGCCGAGCATCCAGGCGTCATGACCATCGCCGAAGAATCGACCTCCTGGCCGAAGGTGTCGCAGGCGGTGCATGAAGGCGGCCTCGGCTTCGGCTTCAAGTGGAACATGGGCTTCATGCACGACACACTGAGCTACATGAGCCGTGAGCCGATCCACAGAAAGCATCATCACAACGAGCTGACCTTCGGCCTGCTCTACGCCTATTCGGAAAACTTCGTGCTGCCGCTCTCCCATGACGAGGTGGTGCACGGAAAGGGCTCGCTGATCGCCAAGATGCCCGGCGACGACTGGCAGAAATTTGCGAATCTGCGGGCCTATTACGCCTTCATGTGGGGCTATCCGGGCAAGAAGCTGCTCTTCATGGGTCAGGAATTCGCGCAGTGGAGCGAGTGGAACGAGGCAACCTCGCTCGACTGGAACCTGCTGCAGTACCGCATGCACGAGGGCATGCGCCGGCTGGTGCGCGACCTCAACTTCACCTACCGCAGCAAGCCGGCCCTGCACGCCCGCGACTGCGAGGGCGATGGCTTCGAATGGCTGATCGCCGACGACCACGAGAACTCCGTTTTTTCCTGGCTGCGCAAGGCGCCAGGAGAGAAGCCGGTCGCCGTCATCTGTAATCTGACGCCTGTCTATCGCGAGAACTATTCCGTGCGCCTGCCGACCGAGGGGCGCTGGCGCGAGATACTGAATACCGATGCCGATATCTATGGTGGCAGCGGCAAGGGCAATGGTGGCCGCGTGCAGGCCGTCAACGCCGGCGGCAGCATTGCTGCATCCATCACCTTGCCGCCTCTGGCGACGATCATGCTTGAACCCGAGAACTGACGACTGGTGGGAGGATAAAAATGGTAGAAAGACGTGTTCAGCCACTTGCCCGCGACGCAATGGCCTATGTTCTCGCTGGCGGCCGGGGAAGCCGCTTGAAAGAGCTCACCGATCGCCGCGCCAAGCCGGCGGTCTATTTCGGCGGCAAGACCCGTATCATCGACTTTGCGCTGTCGAACGCGCTGAACTCGGGCATCCGCCGCATCGGCGTCGCCACCCAGTACAAGGCGCACTCGCTGATCCGCCATATGCAGCGCGGCTGGAACTTCTTCCGCCCCGAGCGGAACGAAAGCTTCGACATTTTGCCGGCCTCCCAGCGCGTCTCGGAGACGCAGTGGTATGAAGGCACCGCCGATGCGGTCTACCAGAACATCGACATCATCGAGGACTATGGCGTCGAATACATGGTCATCCTCGCCGGCGACCATGTCTACAAGATGGACTACGAATACATGCTGCAGCAGCATGTCGATTCCGGCGCCGACGTCACGATCGGCTGCCTGGAAGTCCCGCGCATGGAAGCCGTCGGCTTCGGCGTCATGCACGTCGACACGACCGACCGGATCATCGACTTCGTCGAGAAGCCCGCCGATCCGCCGGGCATTCCCGACAAGCCCGAATTCGCGCTTGCCTCGATGGGCATCTACGTGTTCCACACGAAATTCCTGATCGACGCACTGCGCCGCGACGCCGCTGACCCGAACTCCAGCAAGGATTTCGGCAAGGACATCATCCCTTACATCGTCAAGAACGGTAAGGCCGTCGCCCATCGTTTCGCCAACTCTTGCGTCCGGTCGGATTTCGAGCACGAGCCCTACTGGCGCGATGTTGGAACGATCGACGCCTATTGGCAGGCCAACATCGACCTGACCGCGATCGTTCCGGAACTGGATATCTACGACAAGTCCTGGCCGATCTGGACCTATGCAGAAATCTCGCCCCCGGCGAAGTTCGTCCATGACGACGAAGACCGCCGCGGCTCTGCCACATCCTCCGTCGTCGCGGGCGACTGCATCATTTCCGGCGCAACGCTGAACAAGAGCCTCCTCTTCACCGGCGTTCGCGCCAATTCCTACTCCAAGCTCGAAGGTGCCGTCGTTCTCCCGAGCGTCAAGATCGGAAGGCACGCCCAACTCAGAAACGTCGTGATCGACCACGGAGTCGTCATTCCTGAAGGCCTCATCGTCGGCGAGGATCCGGTTCTAGATGCCAAGCGTTTCCGCCGCAGCGAGGGCGGCATTTGCCTCATTACCCAACCGATGATCGACAAGCTGGGCCTGTAAGCCATGAAAGTTCTTTCGGTTTCGTCCGAAGTCTTCCCGCTCGTCAAGACAGGGGGCCTCGCCGATGTGGCGGGTGCCCTGCCGATCGCCCTTGAGCGTTTCGGCATCGAAACCAAGACCCTCATGCCGGGCTATCCGGCCGTCATGAGGGCTATCCGCAATCCTGTAGTCCGACTCCAATTCGACGATCTGCTCGGCGAACCGGCAACCGTGCTCGAAGTCAAGCACGACGGGCTCGATATCCTCGTGCTCGACGCCCCCGCCTATTACGACCGGTCGGGCGGCCCCTATCTCGACGCCACCGGCAAGGATTACCCCGACAATTGGCGCCGTTTCGCGGCTCTGTCCCTGGCCGGCGCCGAGATTGCCGCGGGGTTGATGCTGGACTGGCGGCCGGACCTCGTGCATACGCATGACTGGCAGTCGGCAATGACCTCGGTCTACATGCGCTACAATCCGACGCCGGAATTGCCGAGCGTCCTGACCATCCACAACATTGCTTTCCAGGGGCAGTTCGGCGCCGATATCTTTCCGGGTCTTCGTCTGCCGCCGCACGCCTTCGCAACGGAAAGCATCGAATATTACGGCAATATCGGCTTCCTGAAGGGCGGCCTGCAGACTGCACACGCCATCACCACTGTCAGCCCCTCTTATGCCGGCGAGATCCTGACCACCGAGTTCGGCATGGGCCTCCAGGGTGTCATCGCAAGCCGAATCGATTCACTGCACGGCATCGTCAACGGCATTGATACCGAAGTCTGGAACCCCTCGACCGACCCGGTTGTCCACACGCATTACAACAGCAGCATGCTGAAGAGCCGCGTCGAAAACCGCAGCTCTATCGCTGAGTTCTTCGGACTTCACCACGACAACGCGCCGATCTTCTGCATCATCAGCCGCCTGACCTGGCAGAAGGGCATGGATGTCATCGCCGCCACCGCCGACCAGATCGTCGACATGGGCGGCAAGCTGGCCATTCTGGGTTCCGGAGACGCGGCGCTCGAAGGGGCACTGCTTGCCGCCGCCGCCCGTCACCCCGGGCGGATCGGCGTTTCCATCGGCTACAACGAGCCGATGTCCCATCTCATGCAGGCCGGTTGCGACGCCATCATCATCCCGTCCAGATTCGAGCCCTGCGGCCTGACGCAGCTTTACGGATTGCGCTATGGATGCGTGCCGATCGTTGCCCGCACCGGCGGGTTGAACGACACCGTTATTGACGCCAACCATGCCGCGCTTGCGGCGAAAGCGGCAACCGGGATACAATTCTCGCCTGTAACTCCATCCGGTCTGTTGCAGGCGGTCCGCCGCGCGCTACATCTCTACGCCGATCAAAAAGTCTGGACCCAATTGCAAAAGCAGGGCATGAAATCGGATGTTTCGTGGGAGAAGAGCGCCGAGCGCTATGCCGCCCTCTATTCAAGCCTCGCCCCTAAAGGCAAGTGAGAGAAAATGATAAAATCCGTACCCACTACGCCCTACCAGGATCAGAAGCCCGGTACCTCCGGCCTGCGAAAGAAGGTTCCGGTATTCCAGCAGCCGAACTATGCCGAGAACTTCATCCAGTCGATCTTCGATTCGCTGGAAGGCTTTCATGGCAAGTGCCTCGTCATCGGCGGCGACGGACGCTACTACAACCGGGAAGTCATTCAGAAGGCGATCAAGATGGCCGCCGCCAATGGCTTCGGCAAGGTGATCGTCGGCAAGGGCGGCATCCTGTCGACCCCGGCAGCCTCCCACATCATTCGCAAATACAAAGCCTTCGGCGGCATCATCCTTTCGGCCAGCCACAATCCCGGCGGTCCAACCGAAGATTTCGGCATCAAGTACAATATCAACAATGGCGGCCCCGCGCCGGAGAAGATCACCGACGCGATCTATGCGCGCACGAAGGTGATCGACACCTACAAGATCGCCGATTTCGCGGACGTCAACCTCGACCGCATCGGCAAGGACGAACTGCCGGGCGGCATGATCCTCTCGGTGCTCGATTCGGTGGAAGACTACACGGCTCTGATGGAAGAGCTGTTCGACTTCCCCGCGATCCGCAACCTCATCAGCCTCGGATTCCGCATCGCTTTTGACGCAATGAGCGCCGTCACCGGCCCATATGCCAAGGAAATCTTCGAAAACCGTCTCGGCGCGCCGTCCGGTTCGGTCCGCAATTTCATGCCGCTGCCCGACTTCGGCGGCCACCATCCGGACCCGAACCCGGTTCACTGCAAGGAACTCTACGACGAGATGATGAGTGATGATGCGCCCGACTTCGGCGCGGCATCCGACGGCGACGGCGACCGCAACCTCATCATCGGCCGCGGCATCTTCGTCACACCCTCCGATAGCCTCGCGATCCTTGCCGCCAACGCCCACCTCGCGCCCGGCTATTCCGGTGGTCTCGCCGGCATCGCCCGCTCCATGCCGACCTCAGGTGCGGCCGATCGCGTCGCCGAGCGCCGCGGTATCGGCATGTACGAGACGCCGACCGGCTGGAAGTTCTTCGGCAACCTGCTCGACGCCGGCATGGCGACGATCTGCGGCGAGGAAAGCGCCGGCACCGGCTCCAACCACGTGCGCGAGAAGGACGGCCTCTGGGCGGTTCTGCTGTGGCTGAACATCCTTGCCGTTCGCGGCGAAAGCGTTCAGGACATCGTCACCCAGCACTGGCAGACCTACGGCCGCAACTACTATTCGCGCCACGACTATGAAGGCGTCGATACTGACGCGGCGAACGGCCTGATCGCAAACCTGCGCAGCCAGCTTGCGTCGCTGCCGGGCCAGAGCTTCGGCCCGCTGAAGGTCGAGAAGGCCGACGACTTTGCCTATCACGACCCAGTCGACAAGTCGGTCAGCGAGCATCAGGGCATTCGCGTCCTGTTCGAAGGCGGTTCGCGCGTGGTCTTCCGTCTCTCCGGTACCGGCACATCCGGCGCCACGCTGCGTGTCTATCTCGAGCGGTACGAGGCGGATTCGACCCGCCACAACATCGAGACGCAGGAAGCGCTCGCCGATCTTATTGCTGCCGCCGAGACCATCGCGGGCATTCGCAGCCGCACGGGCCGCGACGCTCCTTCCGTGATCACCTGACCGAACGGCATGGCGGCGGGTAGACCCGGGCAAGGCGGAGCAACCATCCTCGAGACCGGCGTTGATTTCGCCGTCTGGTCGCGCAAGTCAGGACAGATCGAGCTGTGTCTGTTCGGCGACGACGACAAGGAACTGGCCCGCCTGCCGATGAAACGAGGCGATGACGATGTTCATCGCCTTTTCGTCGACGGCTTGAAGGAAGGTGCGCGCTACGGCTACCGCGCCGGCGGCGTCTATGCGCCCGACGACGGCCTCTGGTTCGACCCGTCGAAGCTGCTGGTCGATCCCTACGCCAAGGAACTCGATCGCCCCTTCCACTACGATCCCCTGCTCGGCACCTCCGGCGCCGAGACGCAGCACCTCGTGCCGAAGGCGATCGTCACCCGCGATGTCCCCGTGAAGCCGGGAAAGCCGCTCTTCAAGCCGGGTGGCTTCATCTACGAGGTTGCCGTCCGACCGTTCACCATGCTGCATCCGGATGTTCCCCAAGCGCAGCGCGGCACCGTCGCGGCTTTGGCGCATCCTTCAGTGATCGCGCATCTGAAGCGCATCGGCGTGGATGCGGTCGAGTTGATGCCGATCACCGCCTGGATCGACGAGCGCCACCTGCCGCCGCTCGGCCTCAGAAACGGCTGGGGCTATAACCCCGTCGCCTTCATGGCGCTCGACCCGCGGCTCGTGCCCGGCGGCATGGCGGAGCTCCGCGACACCGTGGCGAAGCTCCACGCCGAAGGCATTGGTGTCGTCCTCGACCTCGTCTTCAACCACACCGGCGAAAGCGACCGCTTTGGCACGACGCTGTCGCTGCGCGGCCTCGACAACCTCTCCTTCTATCGGCATCTGACCGACCGGCCAGGCGAATTGGTCAACGATACCGGAACGGGCAACACCGTCGCCTGTGATAACCCCTATGTCAGGCAACTGATCATCGACAGCCTCCGCCACTTCGTGCTCGGCGCGGGCGTTGACGGTTTCCGCTTCGACCTTGCCCCCGTTCTTGGCCGAACCGCTGGTGGCTTCGAGGCCAACAGCGAAACCTTGATGGCAATGCTCGCCGATGACGTCTTGTCGGACCGCGTAATGATCGCCGAGCCTTGGGACATCGGTCCTGGCGGCTACCAGCTCGGTAACTTCCCAGCCCCCTTCCTCGAGTGGAACGACCGCGTACGTGATGACGTCAGGTGCTATTGGCGCGGCGACGATCACAAGACCGGACCGCTCGCAACTGCGCTGGCCGGCTCCTCGGACATATTTTCCCGCAACGGTGCGACCGGGACGCGCAGCGTCAACTTTCTTGCCGCCCATGACGGCTTCACGCTCCGCGATCTCGTCTCCTATAGCGGCAAGCACAACGAGGCGAACGGCGAGCAGAACCGCGACGGCCACAACGAGAACCACTCCTGGAACAATGGTGCCGAGGGCGAAACGCACTACCCCGATATCATTCGCAGACGCCGCGATGACCTGAAGGCGCTGCTCTCCACGCTCTTTGCTACGCGCGGCAGCATCATGCTGACGGCAGGCGACGAAGCAGGCCGCACCCAGCGCGGCAACAACAATGCCTACTGCCAGGACAATGAGATCACCTGGATGGACTGGGCGGCGCTCGACGATGAGCTCATCGCCCATACCGCTTTGATCTCAAGCCTGCGCAAGCGCTTCTCCGTGTTCTCGGAAACGGGTTTCTTCGATGGCCATGGCGACGTCGAATGGATATCGCCTTCGGGCCAGCCGATGAGCGTGCAGGAGTGGGAGACCCCGAACTTTTCCACGCTTGGAATGGTGCTGTCGACGCGCGATGGGCAGGGCGGAAAGCCCGCACGGCTGGCCGTGCTTTTCAATCGCTCGGGCGGCGAGGAAATTTTTGCATTGCCCGGGCCGTCCTCATGGCGGCTGCTCGCCCCCAATGGTCAGGAAAAATCCGCGACATCGGCCATCGTGCCGCGCCGCTCGGTCGCTTTCTATCTCGGATAGTTAACCGGCCAGGCCCCTGCCTGCAATTCCTTGTCGCAATTGTCACAATCCCATTGTAAGGCTTGCGCAGCCGCTTTCTCATGAGGAATCAATGGTCAAGGAAATTTCGCTCGCGGATGTGCGCGGGCTCATCGGCACTGAAACCGGCCTCTCGGACTGGATTGTCGTCGATCAGGCAATGATCGATGCCTTTGCGCATGCAACCGACGATCATCAGTTCATCCACGTCGACCCAGAGCGCGCCGCCACGAGCCCATTCGGCGGCACCATCGCCCACGGATTCCTCACCCTCTCGCTGCTTTCAGCGATGAACTACAACAGCCTGCCCAAAGTCCGTGAGCAGACGATGGGCATCAACTACGGCTTCGAGAACGTCCGCTTCCTCTCGCCTGTCAAATCGGGGGCACGCATCCGCGGCCACTTTATCCTTGCCGAAGCCCGCTTTCGCGGCGCCGGCATGTTGATGACGACCTACGACGTCTCGATCGAGATCGAGAACGAGAAGAAGCCGGCGCTCACCGCGCGGTGGATCACCATCATCCAATTCGACCCAAAAGACCGGCCCGAAGAAGCCTAGTGCGCTTCGAAATCGATGACGTGCCGGATCACCTCCCCGGCATGCAGCCGGTCGAAGGCTTCGTTGATCCCCTCCAGCGGACCTGTTGAAGACAACAAGCGATCCACCGGCAGCTTTCCACGCCTGAAGAGCCCGACAAAGCGCGGAATATCCCGGCTTGGCACGCAGCTGCCGAGATAGCTCCCGAGCACGCGCCGCTCCTCGGCGACCAGGCTGACTGCGGGGATTGCGAACTGACTGGATGGACTAGCCAACCCTGCGGTAACCGTCGTTCCGCCGCGCCGCGTGATGCGGTACGCGAGATCAAAGGCCTTGACGGCTCCGGCCATCTCGAGCGCGTGGTCGACGCCGCCCTTTGTCGCCTCGCGGATTTGCTCCACAACGTCAGGGTCACTGGCGCGAAAGACGTCTGTCGCCCCAAGCGAACGCGCGATCTCGAGCTTGTCAGGAGCAAGGTCTACCGCGACAACGCGTTCGGCCCCGGCCGCCACGGCGCCAAGCACCGCGGCCAAGCCGACACCACCCAAACCGACAACAGCGACTGTCTGCCCCGGCTGCACATGACAGGTATTCACCACGGCGCCAACGCCCGTCAGCACGGCGCAGCCAAACAACGCGGCGTGAGCGAACGGGATATCGCGGTCAATGCGAATCGCCGAATGGCGCGAGACCACGGCATGGGTGGCAAAGCCCGAGACGCCGAGATGATGATGGATCGGCACCTCATCGCAGCTCAGTCGCCACTCGCCCGACAGCAGCGTGCCCTTTCCGTTGGCATCGGCGCCGGGAATGCACAGCGCCGGGCGTCCCTCGGCGCAGGGCAGACAATGGCCGCAGCTCGGCATGAAACTCATCACCACATGATCGCCGGGCGTCAGGTCATGGACATCGGGCCCGACCGCTTCCACGGTGCCGGCCGCCTCATGTCCAATCGCCATCGGCACCGGACGCGGCCTGTCGCCGTTGATGACGGAGAGATCGGAATGGCAGAGCCCGGCCGCGCCAATTCGAACAAGGATCTCGTCCCGCCCCGGCGGCGCGAGCTCGAGTTCTTCGATCGTGAGCGGCCGGCTCACCGCAAATGGCGGCGCGACCGGCGATCGGCGCAAAACCGCGGCACGTATTTTCATGAACTCCTCCCGCGAACGGTTCCGGCAGACTAACCGCTCGCAAAAGCCAACCGCAACAGGACTTTAGGCTGCGGCGATTGCGCTATGGTGCACCGTTGATTTCAACGATGTTGCGATCAGGATCGAGCAGGTAGGCCTGCGGAAAACCGGCCGGCCCGGTACGCCTCACACGCAGCCGCCGGGGATCTCCCTCGGGCGCATCCTCGCGAAAACCCTTTGCGATCAGTCCCCGGATACATCCCTCGAAGTCATCGGTATGGAAGGCGAAATGTCCGTCGGCGGTATCGATGGTCGCCACCCGCCGGAACGTCCCAACCGGATTGACGATGATGTGGACCTGCAGCGCTCCGCAGGCAAACCAGGCTCCGTCGGTACTGAAAGGAGGCCTCTCGATCCGCTCGAGACCGAAGATATCGCGATAGAAGGCAACCGATCGGTCGAGATCCGTCGTGACGATGGAAACGTGATGCAGCATCATTGAGGACACCCCGCAACGTTGCGGCTACGCTCCGACAAAGCCGCACGCGATGGCGAATGATGGCATGAATGACACCGGTCTTGCAACTTGAAGCCGAATGGGGACGGCACAAGAGCACCGTCCCCCAATCGGGAATTCCAGTTCCGTGGCGCTTAATGCGCGGCGTCTTCGGCACCCTCGGCCAGCAGGCCGAATACGAAATCGGCGAACGAACGCCAGCACTCGACACGGAACGTATCGTCCTCGGTGCGGAAGAGCACGATCTCGGCCTTGCCGAAAATCGTGCGCGAGCAGGCGCCGACCGGGAAGGCATCAAGCGACAGATCCTGCGGGCAACCCGCGGAGATCGTCGCCTCGGCCCCGGGACCGGAGACGATGATCGCGACGTTGCGGTGCGAGACATCAGTTGCCGAATGCAGCACGTCCGCCTTCGTGAGCGCGCCCATCAGGTCTGCACCGGACTCATCGATAACGAGCCATTCATCCGGCCCGAGCCAGAGGGCGGCACGGCCACCCTTGCGGCCGGAGGTCTTCGGCGAAGACGGAACCGTGACCCCAAGAGCGGAGGACAGAGCCTTGAGGGATCCGGCGGGCGCACGGAGCGCGATGCGGGTGGCGGCCGGCGCTGCCGTCAGCCGTACCGTCGCCGAGCCGCCATGACGACCTGAGAGCACCGACTTGCGAACTGCCGTATCAGCCATTGATGCGGCCTCCTTCCTTGTCAAAGAACACCATGTCAGTCACCTCGACGGCGATCGTCTTGTCGGGCATAGGCACATAAAGTGTCTCGCCCATCCGCTTGCGGCCATCGGCGACCAGCGCGAAGGCGATCGACCTGCCGAGATTTTCCGACCAGTAGGACGAGGTCACATGGCCAAGCATCGTCATCGGCTTCGGCTCGTTCGGATTGGCGACGATCTGCGCGCCTTCTTCCAGCACCAGCTTCGGATCCTTGGTGACGAGGCCGACCAACTGCTTGCGGCCTGCCTTCACCAGATCCGGGCGCTTCAGCCCACGAATGCCGACGAAGTCAGTCTTCTTCTTCGAGACCGCCCAGGAAAGACCAGCATCGTCAGGCGTGACGGTGCCATCCGTGTCCTGGCCGACGATGATGTAACCCTTCTCGGCGCGAAGAACGTGCATCGTCTCGGTGCCGTAGACGCAGGCGCCGAGCGGCTCTGCATTGGCCCACACGGCTTCCAGAACGGACTGGCCATAGTCGGCCGGCACGTTGATTTCGAAGCCGGTTTCACCGGTGAACGACACGCGGAACAGCCGCGCCGGCACGCCCATGACCGTGCACTCGGCAACGCTCATATGCGGGAAGGCCTCGTTGGAGATATCGATGCCTTCGACCAGCGGGGCGATGATCTCGCGCGCCTTCGGACCCTGTACAGCGATGACGGCCCACTGTTCCGTCACCGAGGTCAGCCACACCTTCAGATGCGGGAACTCTGTCTGCAGATAGTCTTCCATGTGGTGGAGAACGCGCGGCGCGCCGCCCGTCGTCGTCGTCACGTGGAAGCGATCGTCGGCCAGACGCCCGACAACGCCGTCGTCATAAACGAACCCGTCCTCGCGCGTCATGATGCCGTAGCGGCACTTGCCTGGCTTCAGCGTGTCCCAGGCGTTGGTGTACATGAGGTTCATGAAATCGGCGGCATCGGGGCCGACGATCTCGATCTTGCCGAGCGTCGAGGCATCGAACACACCGGCGACATCGCGCGCCGTCTTGCATTCGCGGGCGACCGCCTGGTGCATCGTCTCGCCGGCGCGCGGATAGAACCACGCACGCTTCCAGTTGCCGACATCCTCGAACACCGCGCCATGGGCCTCTTCCCACTGGTGCAGCGGCGTCTTGCGCGCCGGATCGAACAGATCGCCGCGCGAATGCGCGATCAGCGTGCCGTAGGTGACAGGCGTGTACGGCGCGCGGAAGGTGGTGAGACCGACCTGCGGGATTTCCTTGCCCAGCATCTCGGCGGCGATCGCCAGGCCGTGCATGTTGGAGAGCTTGCCCTGGTCGGAGGCCATGCCGTTCGTCGTGAAGCGCTTGATATGCTCGATCGAGTGCATCCCCTCGCGCACGGCAAGGCGAATGTCCTTGGCGCAGACGTCGTGCTGGAAATCGATGAACGCCTTGGCGCTGGTCTCGGGACCTGCGCCTTCAGCAGCGCCAATCATGCCGCCCGTCCACTGATGGGCTTGCTCAGCCGTGATGCTGATCTTGCCGCCGGAGGGCTTCCCAACTGCCTGCGCCATCAGCTCGCCGGCCGCCAGCGATTCCTCGATCGTCTGCTGCAGATCGTCCGTGCCGTTGCAGGCGCCGACAGAAAGGCAATCCTGCGCGTACGTGCCGGGCAGGAAGCGCTGCGTCTCGGGCTCGAACGCCACCTTGCCGCGCGACTGCGAGAACAGGTGCACCGAAGGCGTCCAACCGGCCGAGACCAGCAGCGCGTCGACCGCGATCTTGCGCGGCGAGCCGCCGCCATTGCGGGCAACGGTCATCGACGAGATGCGGAGCTTGCCTGACGTATTGACCACGGACTGACCGGTGAGAACATCGATGCCGAGCGAACGGGCTTCCGCCAGAACGGCCGCACCCGGCGTCTGCCTGCAATCGACGATCGCGGCGATCTCGACGCCTGATCGTTTCAGGTCGAAGGCGGCCTCATAGGCCGAGTCGTGCGCCGTATAAACGCCGACCTTCTGGCCGACGGCGACGCCATACTGGTTGAGATACATGCGCGCAGCCGATGCCAGCATGATGCCCGGACGATCGTTGTTCGGGAACACCATGTGGCGCTCGATCGCGCCGTTGGCGAGGATGACGCGCTTGGCGCGCAGCTGCCACAGACGCTCGCGCGGCAGGTGGCGGCCAGGGTTCGCGACATGGTCGGTCACGCGCTCGGCGAGACCGACGAAATTGTGGTTGTAGTAACCGAAAGCAGTGGTGCGGGTCAGAACCTGCACATTGTCCATTGCCTTCAGCGTGGCGACCGTCTTCTGCGCCCACTCATAACCGGAAAGGCCGTCGATCTTGACGCCGCTGTCGTAGCGCAGCGCGCCGCCGACATCCGCCTGCTCGTCGCAGAGGATCACCTTGGCACCGGATTGCGCCGCCGCCAGTGCCGCCGAAAGACCGGCGATCCCGGCACCGACGACGAGCACGTCGCAATGCGCATAACGGCCGGCATAGTGATCGGGATCGGCTTCCTTCGGCGCAACGCCGAGGCCCGCCGCACGACGGATCATCGGCTCGTAGAGGTGCTTCCAGGCCGCCTTCGGCCACATGAATGTCTTGTAGTAGAAGCCCGCCGCGAAAAACGGGGACATCAGATTGTTGATGCCACCGATATCGAAGGAGAGCGATGGGAAACGGTTCTGCGATTCGACGATCATACCGTCGAAGACTTCCTGCACGGTGGCACGCACGTTCGGCTGTTTGCGGGCGCTGTCGCGCGCAACGTCGATCAGCGCATTCGGCTCCTCGGCGCCGGCCGAAAGGATGCCCCGCGGACGGTGATACTTGAACGAGCGGCCGACCAGATGGATGTTGTTGGCGATCAGCGCCGAGGCGACGGTATCGCCTTCGAGCGCCGTGTAGCTCTTGCCATCGAAGGTGAAGCGCGCGGTTCTGGCCGGCGTCAGGCGACCCTTGCCTGCAATACGGTTCGTGCCGCTCATTGTGCCTCTCCTTCGAGCTGTTCGTAGGTCTCGACGGGAGCATGCGGAACGGCTGCTTCGCCGATCGTGGGCTTCGGCTCGCCTGCCTTGTAGGTCTTGATGAACTTGTCGCTGATGGTATCGCGCGCCGCATTGAAGAAACGGCCGCATCCGTGCTGGTGGCGCCAGCGCTCGAAGATCAGCCCCTTCGGGTTGTCGCGCAGGAAGAAATATTCCTCGAACGCCTCGTCGGAGATGTCGGCGATATTGGTGGGACGGGCGATATGGGCATCGCCGGCACCGCGGAATTCGAGCTCGGAACGCTCTTCCTGACAGTATGGGCAGTAGATAAGAAGCATGATGTCCTCGTGTCAGTGCGCGACGGCGGCGGCGGCGGCTTCGTCGATCAGACGGCCGGTGCGGAAGCGGTCCAGCGTCAGGCCGGCATTGAACTTGTGTTCCTCATCGCGGGCGATGAGGTGCGCGAAGAGATTGGCCGAGCCCGGCGTCGCCTTGAAGCCGCCGGTGCCCCAGCCGCAGTTGACGTAGAGACCCGGAACCGGCGTCTTCGACTGAATCGCCGAACGGTCCGGCGTGTTGTCGACGATGCCGCCCCACTGGCGCATCATCTTGACGCGGCGGAACATCGGGAAGAGCTCGCAGATGGCATCGAGCGTGTGCGTGATGATCTGCAGGCCGCCGGTCTGGCTGTAGGAATTGTACTGGTCGGTGCCGGCGCCGATGACGAGCTCACCCTTGTCGGACTGCGAGATATAGGCGTGCACGGTGTTGGACATGACCACGCAGGGGAAGATCGGCTTCAGCGGTTCGGACACCAGCGCCTGCAGCGGGCTCGATTGCAGCGGCACGCGCACATCGGCCATCTTCATGACCGTGGTCGTGTGACCTGCGGCCGAAACGCCGACCTTCTTGGCGCCGATGAAGCCACGTGATGTCTCGACACCGGTAACGCGACCATCAGGGCCGCGTCGGATGCCGGTGACTTCGCAGTTCTGGATGATGTGGACGCCGCGATCGGACGCCGCACGCGCGTAGCCCCAGGCCACAGCATCGTGACGCGCCGTGCCGCCGCGACGTTGGAGGGCGGCACCGTTGATCGGGTAGCGGGCGCTGGCTGAGATATCGAGCGGCGGACAATAAGCCTTCGCCTGCTCCGGCGTCAGCCATTCATTGTCGATGCCGTAGAGGCGGTTGGCATGAATGTGGCGCTTGAAAGACTGCTGGTCGTGCACATTGTGCGATAGCATCATCACGCCGCGCGGCGAGTACATAACATTGTAGTTGAGATCCTGCGAGAGGTTCTCCCAGAGCTTCATCGAATGCTCGTAGATGTGCATGCTCTCTTCATAGAGATAGTTCGAGCGGATGATGGTCGTATTGCGACCCGTGTTCCCGCCGCCGAGCCAGCCCTTTTCGAGCACCGCAACATTTGTGATGCCATGCTCCTTGGCGAGATAATAGGCCGCACCCAGACCATGCCCGCCGCCACCGATGATGATGACGTCGTATTCGGCGCGCGGTTCCGGTGAAGTCCACTGCTTCTCCCAGCCCTTGTGACCCCTCAGGGCCTCCCTCGCCACGGCAAAAACCGAGTATCTGCGCATCCGCCTTCATCTCCTTCAGGGGAAAGGTCCCTTCTCGTCGGCCATACAAATCGCAAATCCAAAAGCGGCACAACGTTTCTTTTGCGACGCGGACCGGCTTTTGTTTTGACACGACGGGAGAATGCAGCAGGAGACGTCGGGTCGTTCTCACCCCGACTTGAAAAACGTTGAGTCACTTTCCGACCCGCGCAAACCGACCCGTGCAAACAGTGGTCAACCCTCAATGCATTTTAGAACACTTGAATTTACAATTCCTGAGCGCATATTTTCAGTCAGCGCGAGACCGCCCTCGCGCACCAGAAAATCACGTCTTTCGCATGAGTCGAACCGGTGCAGCCTCGGGAATAATCTACAACACGCGCCACCACCCCAGGTTTGCATCAATTGGAACGGACCGCCTCAACAAGGAGGATTGTTGCGCCGGTCGTTGGGAGGGTTGCAATGACATTGCGTGCTATCAATTTCGCTGCCGGTCTATTTTTAACCGGAGCGTGCATTGCCGGGCCTGGTATGGCCGCCGACCCCATAACCGAGGCGGAAGCCGCGGCCATCGGGGTTGATGCCTACGTCTATCTTTATCCGCTAGTCACCATGGATGTGACCCGTGCGCAGGCGACAAATATCGAAGCGGGCAAGAAGATGGGCCGTGGACCGGCCAATGCGTTCACCAATGTACCGGAATTCCCAACTGCTGAATTTCGAGATGTCGTCCGACCGAACTTTGACACGCTCTATTCCGTTGCGTGGCTCGACATGACCAAGGAACCAGTCATCGTGTCGGCGCCTGATACCGACGGTCGCTACTTCCTGCTGCCGATGCTCGACATGTGGAGTGACGTATTCGCCTCGCCCGGATGGCGGACGACCGGAACCGCGAAGGCGGATTTCGCGATTGTGCCGCCTGGATGGAGCGGCAAGGACCTGCCGGCCGGCGTACAGCGCATTGACGCACCGACGCCCTTCGTCTGGGTCATTGGGCGCACGAAAACGGATGGGCCGGCCGACTATGACACGGTCCACAAGATCCAGGCAGGCTACAAGGTCACGCCGCTGTCGCAATGGGGGAAGGCGGCAGAACCGGTGAAGGTCACGATCGATCCCAAGATCGATATGACGACGCCTCCCAAGAAGACTGTCGACGGCATGACCGCGGCGGATTTCTTCGCCTATGCGTCCGAGGTCATGAAACATAATCCGCCTCACATCACCGACCAACCGATCATCGCGCTAATGAAACGGATCGGCATAGAGCCGGGAAAAAGCTTCGATAAGACCAAGATCGATCCAACCGTCGCCAAGGCATTGGAAGCGGTTCCCGCCAAAGCCCAGAAGCTGATGGACTGGAAAGTTCCGACGCTTGCCCGCGTCGCCAACAATTGGTCGATGAACACCGACACCATGGGCGTCTACGGCAATTACTACTTGAAGCGGGCGATCGTCGCGCAGCTCGGGCTGGGCGCAAACCTGCCAGAGGACGCGATCTATCCGCTCAACCTCGGCGACGAGAAGGGAAACCCGCTAAACGGAGCGAACAGCTACAAAATCCACTTCGACAAGGCGAACCTGCCACCGGTCAAAGCGTTCTGGTCCGTCACGCTCTACGATCCCGAGGGATTTCAAGTCGCCAACAGCCTGAACCGATTTGCCGTCAGCAGCTGGATGCCCTTCGCCTACAATGCGGACGGTTCTCTTGATCTCTACTTCCAGAACAAGAGCCCGGGCGAGGACAAGGAAGCGAACTGGCTACCGGCACCTGCCGGGCCGTTCAACCTGACAATGCGCCTCTACGGACCGGAGAGCGAAGCCTTGACAGGAAAGTGGAACCCGCCGGTCGTCGAACTGGTGCCCGCGCTCCAACAGGTGACAGCACAGTAGCGATTTCGCGCGTGCCTCGAGCGATCCACATGGGTATCCCCATTGGGTTGAGAGGGCCCTCGCGCGCTGGCGCGAGGCTGCTGGGAGGATCAAACCGACTTGGGCGCAGTCCGCCGCTTCTTGGCAGGGGCGGCGGCTGTTGGTGCTTCGGCTTCTTGCTGCAAGCGTAGCGCCCTGAGCTTCTCGGTCTTCTTTTCGCGAGCCGCGGCTTCTGCCGTGATGATTGCTTTCGCTGTCGTATCAGTGGCAGCCGCCTTGTCGCGCGGGGAGAGCTTGGCCGGATTGAAGAGTTCGTCTTTTGAAGTCATCTGGTCTCTCTATCTAGACGGAGCTCGCCTCATGGCAGCTCAGCGAGCCGGACGGACTGCCTTCTTCGGAGCCGGAAGGAGACCTTCGCGCTGCAGCTTCTTGCGCGCCAGCTTGCGCTGACGGCGAACCGCTTCCGCCTTTTCGCGAACACGCTTCTCGGACGGCTTTTCATAAGCGCTACGCGCCTTGAACTCGCGGAACAGACCTTCGCGCTGCATCTTCTTCTTCAGGACGCGGAGTGCCTGGTCGACATTGTTATCTCGAACGAGAACCTGCAAATTCTTTCCTTTCGTGCGGCAAATCTGTTTGCCGGTTGGTCAGAGTGGAAGCTACTTCCGTACCCTGATGCTTGAAGTTTTCAACCAGGATCCGCCCTGGATATCCGCGTCGGCGTCAACTCTCGGCGTAGGGGATACCGACTGGTTCATGTCGATATCGCTCTCAAGAATCCGCCGATCGAAGTTTTCCGTCTCGAACCGGACCCGATACTGCGGGCGACTCCCGTCTGACGGTAGAACTACCGCGATCTTGCAGGTCCTGCGCGCCTCTTCGGTGCGAACGAGACCGTCTTTCAGAACGATAGTGTCGCCGACAGCGTATCTTGGCATTCGTGCCATTTGGTTCCACCGAACTGTCTTGAGCGTCAAAAACATAAAAGGCCGGGTTTGACCCCGACCTCCGCCATCAGGCTCTCAGCTGCCAGTACATCCGTGGTCAGCCGGGCCGAATGAGAATTAGGCTGCGCGCAGGTTGTCGGCAGAATTCTTGCCAGACTTCTTGTCGCGAACGAGATCATAGGTGATCTTCTGTCCATCGGACAGGCTTCCCAAGCCAGCGCGCTCAACAGCGGAAATGTGGACGAAAACGTCCGTGCTGCCGTCATCCGGCTGAATGAAGCCGAAGCCCTTGGTGCTGTTGAACCACTTAACGGTACCTGAATTCATAACGATCTCCTTTCATAGTCGTTACTGCCATGCGTTCATTCACAAGGCTAAGATCGATTTTGAGAGGAAATCTGACGGAGCTTGACGCTCTTTCACAAAGGTCACAACCAATAGTCGATTAGCTACATATAGCGCAAACTACGAAATAAACAAGGCAAGGAAGCGTGCTATCGGGGTTTTGGGCAGTTCGCGCAACGCGGATCGACAGCACTCCGAAACACCCAGCTACGCTGAATGGCCCCATTGCGCTCCCATAAAAGCGCCTTCCCTGGGATAAGAAACCGTTTTTTGCGGCAAGAACCGCCGGAACATATGGACTTCGCCCCACCGTTCTGCTATCCGCATCCTCAATCGCAAGGCTGCTGCCGCGCGAACTGTATATTTTTTGCCTCTGGCGCCGTGCTGACGCCGGCATCAACCAAACCAAAGGAACGTGATTCTCGTGCAGGTACTTGTCCGCGATAACAATGTCGATCAGGCTCTCCGCGCTCTCAAGAAGAAGATGCAGCGCGAAGGTATTTTCCGCGAAATGAAGATGCGCGACTACTACGAAAAGCCGTCGCAGAAGCGCGCTCGCGAAAAGGCCGAAGCCGTTCGCCGTGTTCGCAAGCTGGCTCGCAAGCGGGCACAGCGCGAAGGTCTCGTCGCACGCTAAGCGTAGCTGTCGTTATTTCGACGTTTTCAGATGCATGTTGGCGGGGGCGAACTATTCGCCACCGCCTTTTTATTGCTGCTGAAGCTTGCCCGTCCTTGAAGCGGACCGGCTGCACTGGGGGAAAACGAGCCCGCATGGCTGACATCACCAAGACCCGCTCTCTGCGTTCGCCGAAAATCGCCGTTCTACCGGTTTTCGCAATCGTCACCGCGCTAGGCCTTGCCGGCTGCACGACAGGCAGCACCTCGGATGCCGTCATCCGCATCGACAAGGCGCAGGGTTCGCAGGAAAACATCGCCTCGCTGACCTCAGTCATCAATGCCAATCCTCAGGATCCGGAAGGCTACAACGTCCGGGGCTCGGCCTACGGTCGCGGCGGCGACTTCCGCGCGGCGCTGAACGACTTCAACAAGGCCCTGCAGATCAACCCACGCTTCTATCAGGCCTACGCCAACCGCGCGCTGGTCTACCGCAACATGGGTCAGCAGCAGCAGGCGATCCAGGACTACAACAGCGCCCTGCAGATCAACCCGAACTACGACGTGGCGCTGATCGGCCGTGGCAATGTCTACCGCTCCGCCGGCCAGGACGATGCCGCCTACAACGACTTCAACAAGGCGATCCAGAACGGCACGACCGACGGCCGCGCCTATCACAATCGCGGTCTGATCTATCAGAAGCGCAATCAGCAGGATAAGGCGATCGACGACTTCTCGAAGGCGATCTCGCTCTCGCCGAATGCGCCTGAACCCTATAACGGCCGCGGCATTTCCTACATCGCGCTGAACGACGACGACAACGCATTTGCCGACTTCAATCACGCGATTGAGCTCAACGGCAACGTCGCCGAATCCTGGGCCAACCAGGCGCTGGTCTACGAGCGTCGTGGCGAAAAGGACAAGGCCGCCCGCTCCTACCGCCATGCAATCGGGCTCGACCCGAAGTACCAGCCGGCGAAGGACGGTCTTGCCCGCGTCGGCGCGGCCACCGGCTAAGGCACTACAGGCGACCTGCCAAACGGGCCGACGGTAACATCATCGCCGCTCAGCGGCACCTGGTGCCGGCAGCACGCGGCTCGGCGTGGATCTTTCGCCGCCCCGGCCCTTTCCTCCCCCCTCATCGCGATCGGGCCCGAACGGCCTTGCGGTGCCTGGCGCGCTCCCGAGTGAGCTTGGCGCCGTTTGTCAACCACTCGCCTCTTACGAGATTTTTATGAGCGATGCGGCCTCCGTTTTTCGTTCCCTTCCGCCTCGGAAGCTTCGATTGACGCCACGGTTGAACAAAAATTTGCGAATTGCCGGACGACATGTTTTAGTGTGTTGCAAGCACCATTACCTGTCCCTAACATTGCCGTGGGTTTCGATAGCAGGCTATCAGGAGAGCCGGGGGCGCGTTGAAGGCAATTGCGGTGGTCCAGATTTTTGCTTTCATGCCTGTAAACGGTTGGCGAACCGGTGATTTCGGCTGCATAAGTCAGCGGGGTACCGGCTCATGAAAGGCCGTTTCCGCTTCTTTCCGAAGGCATCGATCGGGACCTACCTGATCGCGATGGCACTTGCGACGGCCTTGCCGATTTTCGCACTGGTGGCACTTCTGCTCGCGCAGCTGGAAGACAACCAGCGCTCAACTCTGAGGCGTGAAACGGCCCAGGATGCGACCGCTCTCGCCCGCTCCATCGATCGCCAGCTTCAGGACATGGCCACAACTTTAAGGTTGCTATCGAACTCGCCGGAACTGGAGAATAACGACTTCGCCTCCTTCCACGCTCGCACCGAGACGTCCCTGCGTACAGACAATCTCTACGTCATCGCAGTTGATGAAACAGGGCAACAGCTCTTGAACACCCGTCGGGACTATGGCGAACCGCTGGGCAAGGCCGGCAATCTCCCGTCCGTCGAGGCCGCGATCAAATCCGGCCGAATCGAAGCGTCCGATGTGTTCATGGGACGAACTAGCGGCGAGTTCGTCTACAACGTCACCATGCCGATGCAGGCCGGCAAGGTCAGGGCGCTGATCATAACACAGAACGCCGGGGACCTTGCGAAGCTGGTCACCACCGAAGGCCTGCCGAACGATTGGTCTGCGGCGGTCATTGATCAGAGTGGGCATGTGGTGGCTTCCGCCGGCGCCACGAATATTGGCTTCGGCCAACCTTTCAATCCAGACATCCTGCCTTCCCTGGTCAATTTCAGCGGCGTCTACGAGAACAAGCAGGTATTGCCGAACGCGATGCTCGGCTATGCGCAGATTCCGGGTTGGTCCTGGAAGACCGTGATATGGGGCCCCGTCGCCACGGCGCAGTCTTCTATCCTGACGACATGGCGCTTTCTGATCATCGGCGGCCTGGCGCTGATGCTTGTCGCGATCCTGGCCGCCTATATCGTTGCGCGTCAGGTGCGCACGACGATCCGCTCAATCGCCGACATGGCCATTCGGATGGGCGAAGGCCACATCGTGGCCCCCATCGAGACCAGCGTCATCGAAGCGAACCAAGTTGCGGTCGCGCTCTCCAACGCTTCTTTCGACCGGAGTCAGACGGAAGACCGCCTGCACTTCGTGATGAACGAACTCGTGCACCGCACCAAGAACCTGCTGACCCTGGTGCAGGCGATGATGCGCCAAGTCGCCAAGCGCGCGGACAGCGTGGAGGCATACCAGGCAGCGGTTGTCGATCGCCTCGAAGGCCTGTCCCGGTCGATCGACCTGCTCACCAGCGAGCAATGGGCCGGCGCATCGCTGCGCCGCGTGATCGACATCCACTTCAAGGGCTTTCCGCAGGCTGCCGAGCAGACCGAGATATCTGGCAAGGATTTTGTCCTCAAACCCGACGTGGTGCAAAATCTCGGTCTCGTCCTGCATGAACTTGCCACGAACTCGGTAAAGTACGGTGCCCTTTCCGTGCCGCATGGCCGCGTTCGGCTGAGCTGGCGGGATGCCCAGAACGAAGAGCGCAACGAACCTCTTGTTGTCTTCACGTGGGAGGAGCGTGACGGTCCGGTAGCGCGCGCTCCCGAGAATTCCGGCTTTGGGACGACCATCATCAAGAATCACGCCGCCGCCGCTTTTGGTGGGACCGTGGAAATCGACTTCCCGCCAGAAGGCTTTTACTGGGCGTTGACGGCTCCTCGTCGCAACCTCGAGCGTGCATAACGCACGGAACAATTAACACTGGACCTTCGTTTCCGACAGGCTACTCGAAAGGAGAAGTCCATGTTCAGGGAAACGATGATTGCCGCGGCGGCTGCCGCAGTAGCCGCCATCGCAAACCCGGCAAGTGCCGCAAACTACATCACCCTCGGCCAGCTCGTCTGCGGATCGCAGGGTGGTCAGGGACTGATCGTCACCTCGCAGAAGAACCTGCTCTGCACCTTTACGCCGGCGGAGGGTGGCCCGAAGGTCGTCTATGCCGGAACGATCCAGAAATTCGGATTGGATGTCGGCCAGACCGGCAAGACTGTGATGATCTGGCAGGTTCTGGCCAAGACCGGAACCGACATTCCCGATTACGCGCTGGCCGGTGAGTATTACGGCGTAGGGGTCGATGCAAGCTTCGGCGCCGGCGCTGGTGCCAAGGTCATTGCCGGCGGCACCAACCAATCCTTCATGCTCCAGCCGTTGAACGTTCAGGCTCAGGAAGGCCTGAATCTCGCGCTCGGCGTGGAGAAACTGACGCTGGCGCCGGCCGCCACCTGATCTCAGGTCGCGCCGAAGAGGAGAGAGGCACCCGCCTCTCTCCTTTCCGTGTCAAGCGGAACGATGCGTCAGCGCAAGAGCGCCGCCGAACAACATCATCATCGAGCCGCTGATCCGATTGACAAGGCGAACCGCCCAGGCATTGCGCATGACGCCACGCAGTCGCGAGCCGACGAAGGCATAAATGCTGATCGCCCCGACCTCCAAGACCAGGAAGATTGCTCCGAGCGTGAAGAAACTCTGCCAGTAGGCATTGCGTTCGACGAACTGCGGCAAGAAAGCCGTGAAGATCAGGATCGCCTTGGGGTTGCTCGACGCAACAAGAAACTCCTGCCGCACATACGCCCTGAACGTTGAAGGGTGATGGGCAGCCGCCAGTTCCGACACATCCACCTTCGCGCGGAACAGCTTGAAACCAATCCAGAGCAGATAAGCGACACCCAGCCACTTCACGATCGAGAAGGCCACGCCTGAAGCCATCAGGAGGGCGCCGAGACCGAAGGCCGTGATGGCGATCATGATCGCAAAGGCGACGATGCGCCCGGCGGAGGCTGCAATTGCCATGCCCATTCCTGCGCGCGCACCGATCGTCACCGAGAGCAGGTTGTTCGGACCAAACGCCATGTTCAGCGCAAAACAGGCGGGAACGTAGAGGAGCAGCGTTTCGAGGGACATGACATCACCGTGCAAAACAATGGGCGCGGTCCAAGTCCGCGCCCTTGTAGTTTAATCGAGATCAAGCATGCTGGCGACGCTTCAGTGGCCGATCGCCTTGTTGATTTCTTCGGTGACCTTCTTGGCATCTCCGAGCAGCATCATCGTACCGTCCTTGTAAAACAGCGTATTGTCGATACCGGCGTAACCGGAGCCGAGCGAGCGCTTGACGAAGAGGCAGGTCTTGGCCTTGTCGACATCGAGGATCGGCATCCCGTAGATCGGCGAGGTCTTGTCATCGCGCGCCGCCGGATTGGTGACGTCGTTGGCGCCGATGACATAGGCGACGTCAGCCTGCGCGAACTCCGAGTTGATGTCCTCAAGCTCGAAGACCTCGTCATAGGGCACGTTCGCTTCAGCAAGCAGCACGTTCATGTGACCCGGCATACGGCCCGCGACCGGATGGATCGCGTATTTCACCTCGACGCCGTTCTTCTTGAGATTGTCGGCCATTTCGCGCAGCGCATGCTGCGCCTGCGCCACCGCCATGCCGTAACCCGGCACGATGATGACCTTCGAGGCATTTGCCATCAGGTAGGCGGCATCCTCGGCCGAACCGAGCTTGACCGTCTTGTCGGAATTATCCGCGCCGCCCGCGACCGTCTCGCCGCCGAAGCCGCCGAGGATGACGGAAACGAAGGAGCGGTTCATGCCCTTGCACATGATGTAGGAGAGGATCGCACCGGACGAACCGACCAGCGCGCCGGTGATGATCAGCGCCAGATTGCCAAGCGTGAAGCCGATGCCGGCGGCCGCCCATCCCGAATAGGAATTGAGCATCGACACGACGACAGGCATGTCGGCGCCGCCGATGGGCACGATCAGCAGTACGCCGAGTGCCAGTGACAGCGCGACGACCGCCCAGAAATCGAAATGGCTTTCCGTTGCGGCGAGGCCGATGATGAAGAGCACGATCAACACCAGCAGGGCGATGTTGATCAGGTGACGGAAGGGCAGCAGGATCGGCTTGCCGGACATGCGCCCGTCGAGCTTCAGGAAAGCGATGATCGAGCCGGTGAAGGTCAGCGCGCCGATCGCAACGCCGAGCGCCATTTCGATCCGCGCCTCGGTGTGAATGCCGCCGATATTGCCGATGCCGAAGGATGACGGCGTATAGAGCGCCGAGGCCGCCACAAGCACGGCGGCAAGGCCGACCAGCGAGTGGAACCCTGCAACCAGCTGCGGCATCGAGGTCATCGGGATCACGCGGGCGATATAGGCGCCCGCGCCGCCACCGATGGCGAGACCTAAGACGATCAGCACCAGCCCGCCGAACGAGGGTGTCGCCAGCGTCAACGTGGTGAGGATCGCGATCCCCATGCCGGTCATGCCGTAAAGATTGCCCTTGCGGCTGGTGGCCGGATGGGAAAGACCGCGCAATGCCAAGATGAAAAGCACGCCGGAAACAAGATAGAGAAAGGCTGCGATACTGTTCATGCGGTCCTCACTTGTCCTTCTTCTTGTACATCGCCAGCATGCGCTGGGTGACAAGGAAGCCGCCAAAGATGTTCACGGAGACGAGGACCAGGGCGATGAAGCCAAAGCCGGTCGCAAGCCCGCTGGTCGAAATGCCGACCGCCAAAAGCGCACCGACAACGATTACTGACGAGATCGCATTGGTCACCGCCATCAGCGGCGTATGCAGCGCCGGCGTCACCGACCAGACGACGTAATAGCCGACGAAGATCGCCAGCACAAAGATCGCGAACTGAAACACGAAGGGATCGATCGCACCGCCGGTTGCAGCACTTGCCGCCTCTGGAGCATGGGCGGCCGCGGCCGCCACGGCATTCACGGCCTGGTTCAACTGCTCCAGCGCCTTGTCCATTGCTTCACTGGCCATCAGTTATCCCCCTTCTTTGCGCCGAACGCCGGGTGCACGACATTGCCTGCATGTGTCAGCATCGTCGCCTTGATCAGTTCGTCCTCGAGATTGAGCGTGACCGACTTCGTTTCCTTGTTGACCATGGTCTCAAGGAAGGTGACGAGGTTCTTGGCGTAGAGCTGGGAGGCGCTGGCAGCGATCCTGCCGGCCATATTCGAAAAGCCGATGACGCGCACGCCGTCGACGTCGGCGACCTTGTTCGGCTTGACGCCTTCGATATTGCCGCCGCGCTCGACGGCAAGGTCGACCGCAACCGCACCCGGCTTCATCGATTTCAGCATCTCACGCGAGACCAGCTTCGGAGCCGGACGCCCCGGGATCAGGGCCGTGGTGATGACGATGTCCTGCTTGGCGATATGATCGGCCACAAGGGCGGCCTGCTTCGCCTGGTATTCCTTGGACATTTCCTTGGCATAGCCGCCGGCCGTTTCGGCCGCCTTGAACTCTTCGTCTTCGACGGCGATGAACTTGGCGCCCAGAGAGGCAACCTGCTCCTTGGCCGCGGGGCGAACGTCGGTCGCCGACACCGCGGCGCCGAGACGGCGCGCCGTGGCGATAGCCTGCAAGCCGGCAACACCAGCGCCCATGACAAAGACCTTGGCCGCGGGAACGGTGCCGGCCGCCGTCATCATCATCGGCATGGCACGGTCATAAACCGCAGCCGCTTCGATGACCGCCTGATAGCCTGCGAGGTTTGCCTGCGAGGAAAGAACGTCCATGGACTGCGCTCGGGTGATGCGCGGCATCAACTCCATAGCGAAACTGGAGAGCCCGGCCTTGGCCATGGCGGCGATCGCTTCGTCATTGCCGTAGGGATCCATGACCGCGATGACGACCGCGCCCCCCTTGTAGCCGCCGATCTCCTCGTCCGTCGGACGACGGACCTTCAATACCACATCCGCGGTCGCCGCCGCACCGATCGAGCCAATCCGCGCGCCGACCGCTTCGAATTCCGCATCCGGAACTTTCGACTTGGTGCCCGCTCCGGACTCGACGACGACGTCGAGACCGAGCCCAATCATCTTCTTTACGGTCTCGACGGACGCAGCGACGCGCGTCTCATCCCCCGTGGTTTCCTTCGCCACAAAAACAATATTGCCCAACCGCCCCTCCTCCGGGTCAGCCAGCCTGCCGCAGGTCCCCCTGCTCAGCCCGAACATTCAGTCAAAGCTTGGAAAAGCGCCCTCCCCGCGCCGCGCTTAACGCAGCAGAACGAGGCCGGCGATGAAGACGATTAGCAGGACAACGAGGCCGCCGAGGAAGCCAGCACCGGTGAAGAAGCCAGCCGTCATGCCAAGCAGGAGAGCGACGAGAAACAGCGTGCCGTACTTAGCAGCGGCAAGGAACATGAGGTAGGTCTGCTCGTGTTCCTTATAGTCCATCGGCGCGCCGACTTCTGCAGGTCCGGTGTGATGCTCAGCCATGAATATCGTCTCCCTCAAAATGCCTGGCCGGTTTGAGACGCGGCCACGAATGCCATTATTTCCCAAGGCTTGCGCCTGGAAATTCCCTTGTCAGGCATTACACAAAGCCTGGGAAAAGCGCAATGCAGGAGAATGCCGCAGTTGGTGCGACACTCTCCATTTCGCGATGCATCGCAGATCAGAGGGGGAGATCCGTCCCAAGCTGACCGTTCGGCACGAAGCGAGCTGTGGGGATGATCGTGAGGGGCGGCAGCGTGTCCTCCGGAATGCGCGAGAACATCATGCGCTGTTCGCTGGCGCTGGAGATAAAGAACGGATAGCGCGTCAGCAGCTTGCGCCCCACTTCAATCACGTTCGTTGCCATCAACGTCATGTCGATTCCGTAGTTCTTTGCCAGCTGACCGGGCACGATCGTATCGGCATAGAAGACCCGCTTGTAGAATGCGGCATGCGGAGGCCGGCAGAACTGAAGGACGCGGTCCGCGCGGAAGTATGCGGCCGCGACGATACTGGGTCTCAACGTCAGATAGGGAATCCAAGGCAGATCGGCCGTCAGATCAGGATCGGCGGCAAACCGCGCCGGATCGATCAGTGTCAGCCCGGCATCGAGCAGCGCGTCCATCGCCCACGGAAAGGCACCCGCGGACTGGCTGACGCGATGCTCAGGTGTAACATAATGGAGCCGTATCGTGCTGACCAACTCGCCGTAATAATAAATACCGAAGACATGCGCGTGACTGTCGAAATCGGTCGCGTCCAACAGTCCCTTCGGAGCCAGTGCCAGCACGTCATGGGCCTTGTAAGCCTTGTAGCGCAGGCGCTCCACCTCGATCATGTCCTCGCTGCTTTCCATGCGGCGGTATTCAATATGATCTAGAATTCCAAGAAGCTTATTACTGAAATCGCTCGTTGTTACAGGAGTATCCACCATGGTTCCTCGGCTGATCGGTTAATAATTCATTAATCATCCGAAAAAACAGCCGACGGCAAGGAACCAACGATAATTTGCGTTATATTTGAATTGTTAAGGTTAACGGCGTTCGCCAGGGAACGGAGCGGCATGGGCCGCTTCCACAAGCTGAAAATTTGAGATTCAGGCTACCTTAGGGCGGCGGCGCGGGGTGGGGCCGCCCGCAAGGCTCTGCGAAAGGATCGCGATATTTTGCGCCGGAACGGCCGGCGAGAAAACATAGCCCTGCACGAGATCGGTCGCACGATACTTGTTGAGAAGGGCCAACTGCTCGGTCGTCTCTACACCTTCGGTGACGATCTTGAGGCCAAGTTCACGCGCCAGATTGACGGTACCGCGCAGCAGTTTGAGGCGGCGGTCGTCCTCGACGATGTTTCGCAGGAAGGACCGGTCGATCTTGACGATATCAAGCGGAAGCGTGTCGAGGTAACTGAGGCTCGAGAAACCCGTGCCGAAATCATCGATGGCGATCGTGATGCCGCGCGCCCGCAGGTCCGCCAGGATGGCGCGCACAGCGGCCGGCTCGTCGATCAAGCAACTCTCGGTGATTTCGAGATGCAGTCGCTCGGGCCCCAGACCCGAGGCGCTCAGTGCTTCGGAAACCGCGGAAAGAATGTCTGCATCCCGCAGATCTCTGGCGGAAAGGTTCACCGAGACCGCGATATGCTCGGGCCAAGTCATACAATCTGCGCAGGCCTTCATCAGGATGAAGCGTGTGATGTCCGAGATGATGCCCATCTCTTCCGCCAGGCGGATGAACACGTCGGGCGGAATGGCACCCTTTTCCGGATGCACCCAGCGAGCAAGCGCTTCGGCGCATTCAATACGCGAGCCGTCGGCCTTGAACATCGGCTGGTAGGCAATGCTGAGCCCCTGCATCCCGACCGCTTCGCGCAGATCGGCCTTGAGCTTCTGCTGCTCGATGTAGCGGCCATCCATCTCGCGCTCGAAGCTTGCAATACCGCCGCGCTGTTTCGACTTGCTTTCGAACAATGCCAGGTCGGCTTTGATGCTCCACTCTTCCATCGCGAAGGCATCGCTTTCAAGAAGCGCAAAGCCACCGCTCAGCGAAACCAAGAAGGTCACGTCATCGGCTTCGTAGTTGCCTTGGATGGCAGCATGCAAACGACGAACTTCTGCGTCCAGCGCTTCCATATCCTTCGCATGCGGGAAGAACAGGATGAACTGGTCACCCATCAGACGGCCGACGATGGCCTTGCGCGCCTGCTCCTCGATGCGGTTGGCGATAGCGCAGAGAAGATGGTCGCCGGTGATATGGCCGCGCATGTCGTTGACGTGTTTGAACTCGTCGATATCAAGCACCATGAACGCAACAGGCCCGCGTTTTTTCGGGTGCTTGTTCAGATAGTCCTGCACGAGATGGCTGAAATACTCGCGGTTCGGCAACCCGGTCAGAGCATCGAATCGAACCATGTGCAAGATCTTCTGCTCTGCCTTCACGCGGCTGGACACGTCTTCGAAGATCAGCACCGCGCCGCCATCAGGCCGGCGGCTTGCGGAGAATTCAAGCGACAGATCCTCGGGAAAATGGATGAGCATGCGTGACAGCTTGCCATCGGCGACCTGGGTCATCTGGCGGAGGATGAGCTCCGGCTGCGTGGAATCCATAAAGCTGTAGCGGGCGCCGTAACGCAGGACCGCGCTGAGGTCGCGCTCCTTCAAGCGCTCGGGGTCGCCGATCTTCAGAAGTTCGCAGGCCTTGCGGTTGATTACCTGGATACGGTTTTCGGGATCGACCATGACGAGGCCATGCGGCATGTTATTAAGCGCTGTATCGAAACGGTCGGCGATCACGGTGATTTCCCGGCGCGCAATGACATTCTCGTAGAGAAACTCGCGCACCCCGTTGGCCATGGCCCGTGTCGTCAGCCAGAATGGGATGAGAAAAATCGACAGGATTCCACGATAGAAGTCCAGCGCCATCAGGCTGCAGATGATCATCGGCAGGCAACAAGAGAAGGTCTGCAGGTCGATCGCCATGCGCGAACCGTAGTTGCGGCCGACGACGGAAACCATGGTGGCCATGGTCACGGCAATGCAGGCGAGCTCCGCAAAACCATCGCCCAAGAAAAATATGGCATAACCGCTGGCAATGCCCAGGAGTGTCGTGGTGCCGGCAGCGCCGGCCACGAGAATTCGCTCCCAATGCTGGATTCCGGCGTACGAGAGTCTTTCTTTGTCGACGCGATCGAACTGCCAGAAGATCGCCATGCGTCCGCCGAACACAAGGACGAAGGCAGCGGCGAGGATGAGATACAGGAAAGACTGCGTCTTGGCGGCGATTGCGAGGCAAGTCGCCGCGTGAACGATAACACCGACGAGCAACGTCATGCGGTTCCCAGAAAGGGAACTCACAAACGACAGATACACATCCGTTGGAACCCTGCCCGGGTTATGTGGCTTCATCCATGCTTTTCCTGTGCGGCGAGACCTTACTGCGAACCCTTTAAAAATTGATTTCGTCCAAACCATAGATTTGGTTGAATTTTTTGAAACCATAACGCGAAAATCCTGGTTTCATAAAGGTTTACGCAGCTACAAGGAGATCTTTGATTCCGGGCCCGCCATGCTCGATTGTCGGCAGTGCCAGGGAGTCGTCGGCAGTGCCTGCGGCGTGCGCTTCGCATAAGACTATATTCCAACACGCCCCCTTTAATCTTCCAATTTGAAACACCCTAGTCTACCAATCCAGAGAGGAGAACGTGTCGAAACAGGCACGATAAAAAGGGGGAAAGGCATGCCGGCTTTGCTGACGGTCAGCCGGCTGATCGATGCGGTCAGCCAATTCATGGGCAAACTGTCCGAATACATGGTGCTGCTCTGCTGCCTGATCAGCGCCGCCAATGCACTCATCCGTTACTCGTTCAACTATAGCTCCAACGGCTGGCTCGAGATCCAATGGTATCTCTTCGCCTTCATCGTTGTGCTCGGTGCAGCACACACGCTGCGTATGAACGAACATGTACGCGTCGACCTCATCTACGGCTCCGTTTCCGACAAAGCGAGGATCTGGATCGATATCATCGGCCTCATCGTCTTCCTGATCCCGGCCTGCATCTTCCTGACCTGGCTCTGCTGGCCCTTTTTCCTGTCCTCTTACCAACAGCATGAGATCTCTGCCAATGCCGGCGGCCTGATCCGCTGGCCGGTCAAGTTCATCCTCGTTCTCGGCTTCGGGCTGCTGTCGCTTCAGGGGATCTCCGAGTTGATCAAGCGGATCGCCGCCCTGACCGGCTACATCCTGATCGATACGAAATACGAAAAACCGCTGCAGTAAGCCGGACCGGAGGAACACCATTGTTTGATTTCGGCATTATTCCGCCGGCGATGTTCGTGGGCATGGTTCTATTCATGCTCTACGGCTTTCCGGTCGCCTTTTCGCTGGCTGCCGTCGGCCTGTTCTTCGGCATCATCGGCATCGCCACGGGACATTTCACCGAGGCCTTCCTGCAGGCCCTGCCGCTGCGCTTCTTCGGGATCGTTTCCAACGACCTGCTGCTCGCCATCCCCTTCTTCACCTTCATGGGCGCCATACTGGAGCGCTGCGGACTGGCTGAAGATCTGCTCGAGGGAACAGGCAAGCTGTTCGGCCGCGTTCCCGGCGGCCTTGCCTACGCGGTAATCCTCGTCGGCGCCGTGCTTGGCGCCATCACCGGCACCGTTGCGGCATCCGTCATCACCATGGGCGTAATCTCGCTGCCGATCATGCTGCGTTACGGCTACAGCCCGAGGCTGGCCACCGGCGTCATTGCCGCCTCCGGCACCATTACCCAGGTCATTCCGCCGTCCCTGGTGCTGGTCGTCCTTGCCGACCAGCTCGGCAAATCGGTCGGCGACATGTATCTCGGCGCCATCGGCCCATCGATCCTGCAGGTCGCGATCTTCATGGGCTATATCCTGATCCTGTCGATCCTGAAGCCGGCCTCTATGCCGCCGCTGCCGAAAGAAGTGCGGGGCGACTTCAACTGGGCGCTGCTCCTGCGGGTATTGTCCGGGATGATCCCGTCGATCGTGCTGATCTTCCTGGTTCTCGGCACGATCTTCATGGGGCTCGCAACCCCCACCGAAGCCGGTGCGCTCGGTGTTGTCGGCGCAATGGTGCTTGCCGCCATGCACCGCCGCCTCACCTGGCCGCTGATGCAGGAGGCCATGCGCTCCACCATGCACATCACCTCGATGGTGGTGATGATCCTGATCGGCTCGACCTGTTTCAGCCTGGTCTTCCAAGGCATGGACGGCTCGCGCTGGATCGAACACATGCTGTCGGGCATCCCCGGCGGCCCGGTCGGCTTCCTGATCTTCGTCAACATCTTCATATTCGTGCTGGCCTTCTTCCTCGATTTCTTCGAGATCGCCTTCATCGTCATTCCGATGCTGGCGCCGGTCGCCTCAGCCCTCGGCATCGACCTGATCTGGTTCGGCGTGCTGATCTGCGTCAACATGCAGACGAGCTTCATGCACCCGCCCTTCGGCTTCGCGCTTTTCTACCTGCGCTCCATTGCCGATCGCAGCGTCAAGACGTCGGACATCTACATGGGCGCCCTGCCCTGGGTCTGCATGCAGCTGGTCCTCGTCGCGATCGTGATCTTCTGGCCACAATCGGTAACGTATTGGCTGGACAAGGGACCGAAAGTCGATCCGAACTCGATCAAGATCGAAGTGCCGGGCTTCGGCGGCAACGGCTTGTCGCTGCCCCCGCTGGGAGCCCCGGGCGGCGGCCCACCGCAAATGCCCGGACTGAGCTTGCCGCCGATGAACGGCCTGCCCGGCCAGCCGCCCGCGCCGGCACCCGCAACGCCCGCGCCGCCTGCAACGGACCTCAGCCAGCCCCCGAAGATAAACTGACAACAAAAAGCCCCGGACCAAAATCCGGGGCTCAGACTGCTGACAAACCCGCCGATATTTTCGGCGGGTTTGTTTTTTGGACGTTGGTTGTTTTAGTTGGGTTCTGAGGCGGGGCGAAGTTGGCGGCCTCTGGCCCTCATGCGATGGCTGGTCTGGG
>NZ_JACUZZ010000020.1:0-116506 GCF_014851595.1 Rhizobium sp. RHZ01 | reverse complement strand
TTGGAGTTCGGCTCGAAGACGCGGCGTCGTGCGGGCGCTGCCGTGAAGAATACTTCCCATAATGCATCCTCTTCCTGACGACTCAGGTTCAATGATGCACCATCACACTCAGGGACTACACACCTAGCGCTGTTCGAGAAATTTTTCGAGGATCAGCGTCGGTATGCCGGATTGGCCCGGCCCGTCGTTTTCATTGCGGCCGACATCCTCGAAGCCGTGAGCATGGTAGAAAGCGATCGCCGCCTTGTTCCGCGGCTCGACCTCGAGGCGCATGATTTCGGCATCGGGAAAGCAGGTTTCCAACTCGGCAAAGATCTCCCGACCGATGCCCTGGCGATGCAGCGGCGGACGGACATAGAGCAGGTGCAGCATGACGGTTTTTGTCATCTCGTCGGACATGGCGGCATAACCGATGCCGCCGATGTCCTTGCCGTTGTCGGCAACGAGGAACTCCGCATTCTTCTTCGCCAGCCGCGCCTGAAGCGCAGCTGGCGAAAAAAGGTGAGCAATGATCTCATTCACCTTTGCTTCGCCGTAGAGGCCCGCGTAGGTTGCGCGAAAACCCTCATCTAGCAAAGTGCGCATCTTGCTGAGATCACCCTCGCTGGCAGTGCGCACGAAATACACGGTCTTACTCCTCGATGCCGAGCTTCGCTTTCACGAGAGCCTGGACGGCCTGCGGGTTGGCCTTGCCGCCGGTGGCCTTCATGACCTGACCAACGAACCATCCCGCAAGCGTTGGCTTGGCCTGGACCTTTGCGACCTGATCGGGGTTGGCGGCGATGATCTCGTCCACGGCCCGTTCGATCGCGCCGGTATCGGTCACCTGCTTCATGCCTCTGGTTTCGACGATCTCGGCCGGATCGCCACCCTCGTTCAGCACGATTTCGAACAGGTCCTTCGCGATCTTTCCGGAAATAGTCTCCGCTTTGATGAGGTCAATGATCGCACCAAGCTGAGCCGGCGAAACGGATGTTTCCTCGATGCTCTTGCCCGTGCGGTTCAGGGCGCCGAGCAGATCGTTGATGACCCAGTTGGCAGCCGTCTTGCCGTCGCGGCCTTCCGCCACGGCTTCGAAATAGTCGGCGATCGCCTTTTCCGAGACCAGGACGGAAGCATCGTAGATCGAAAGACCGAGTTCGCGCACGAAGCGCTCCTTCTTGTCATCAGGCAATTCCGGCAGGTCGGCTTCGAGCGCCTTGACGAAGGCATCGTCGAACTCCAGCGGCAGCAGGTCCGGATCCGGGAAGTAGCGGTAGTCGTGCGCATCTTCCTTGGAACGCATCGAACGCGTCTCGCCCTTGTTCGGGTCGAAGAGACGGGTCTCCTGCTCGATCTGCCCCCCGTCCTCAAGAACGCCGATCTGGCGCCGGGCTTCATATTCGATTGCCTGGCCAATGAAGCGGATGGAGTTGACGTTCTTGATCTCGCAACGCGTGCCGAAGCCTTCGCCCGGACGACGGACGGAGACGTTGACGTCAGCGCGCATCGAGCCTTCGTCCATGTTACCGTCGCAGGTGCCGAGATAGCGGACGATCGAGCGCAGCTTCGTCATGTAAGCCTTGGCTTCATCCGACGAGCGCATATCCGGCTTGGAGACGATCTCCATCAGCGCGACGCCCGAGCGGTTCAAGTCGACGTAGGACATGGTGGCATGCTGGTCGTGCAACGACTTGCCGGCGTCCTGCTCCAGATGCAGACGCTCGATGCCGATCTCGATATCCTCGAACTGACCCTGGCGATCGGGGCCGAGCGAGATGATGATCTTGCCCTCGCCGACGATCGGATCCTTGTACTGCGAGATCTGATAGCCCTGCGGCAGGTCGGGATAGAAGTAGTTCTTGCGATCAAACAGCGAGCGCTTGTTGATCTGCGCCTTCAGGCCCAGGCCAGTCCGGACGGCCTGCCTGACACATTCCTCGTTGATAACGGGCAACATGCCGGGCATGGCCGCATCGACGAGCGACACGTTGGAATTCTGCGGCTTGCCGAATTCCGTTGCTGCACCCGAGAACAGCTTCGAATTCGACAGCACCTGCGCATGGACTTCCATGCCGATGATGACTTCCCAATCGCCAGTGGCGCCGGGAATGAAGCGTTTCGGATCGGGCGTGCGAACGTCGACAATGGTCATTGAGATGCTCTTTTCAGGCTGTTCTGTTCAACTGGTGAGGTAACGGAAATGGCTTGCCGGTGCAAGGCTTTCGGCTATTCCGCGGCGGGGAGCCAACCGGTTTGGGCCGTGTTAACTCAATGTCGCTAGCGTGACCCGCATGATGGCAACCGATATCCTCAAGTTCATCGCGCTTTTCCTGGCACTGAATGCCTTCGTGTTCTCGATCTAATTCCTCGACAAGCAAGCCTCTCGCCACCATGGCACGCGGATCAGCGAGAGGACCTTGCTGACGCTTGCATTCGTCGGCGGCAGCCTCGGCGCTGTTTGCGCGCAACGGCTCCTGCGCCACAAGACCCGGAAGGAACCCTTCCGATCGAACCTCAGAGCGATCGTCGTCTTTCATGTGGTGGCCACGCTTCTGCTATCGGGCGCTCTCGGCTACTTCACGCTGGAAGGTCAGTTGCTAGACTAGCCCGTAAGTGCCATCGTCCGCAGATTCCAATGACTTTGACAGGCCGACGGACGGCACATCACGATCGAGCTTGGGATTGTAGGCAATTGATAGCCAATGAATTGCGTATCCATGCTTCTGGAAAAAGCTGATCGCTTCGGAGTTCCCTGAGTGCGTCTGCATCATCGCCGTATCGAACCCCTGCGCTGCGATGTCTTCTTCGATATTCTGCAAGAGTGCCGTTCCGAGACCATGACCGACAAAGGCAGGATCAATCCAGAAATCCGAAATCTTCTCGTCGAGGCTCTCGCGTGCTGCCCATCCTGCCGGATGTCCGTTCCATTCGATGACAGTGGCGGTGATCCAGCTACTTGCGACGAAATTGAAAAACGCACTTCGGGCGGCATCGACCATGGCATCTCCTTCGCCGATGGCCGCCATGGCCTTCTGCCAGGCTCTTACTCCGATCTCGCTCAAGAGCTCCGCTTCGTCTTCGCGGGCATTGCGAATATGGATCAACACTACCTCCGCGTTTCCACGAAAGTAAATCACCGAATCACCCCGTTCTCCAAGCCTTGCGTTTCGTGCGCGAGGCGCAGCAGAAAGATCCTCTATCGGTTGCAAATCTTGACGCGATGTCGCCTAGCCAGTATCAAGGCCGCATGTTGAATTCGTCTTCTCAGACCCGGTAGAGGCCCTGCCCGCAGGTTTTCCTTGCGGGCACGGGCCCGAAAAAAGCGAAGCCCTGACGCCTCTTCGGGCGCCAGATCGTTTTTGCGCGCCTTCATGGCGCAAGACCGGATCAACATTCCATGGATATTTCACGCACGGAGCAGCGCATCCTGCACCTATTGGCCCAAGGTGGCCGCATTGAAATCGAACGCGACGACAACCGGAAAATCGAGGCCGTAAAATGCTTCACTCGCGACGGCTGGGTCTATCCCGGCTTCGGCCTCGAGCTGTTTCGGAAACTGAAGCAGAAGCGGGCCATCAAATCGTCGGGCGGCAAGCCTTACCGGATCACCGAACGAGGACTGGTTCTCGTAAGAGCAGAACAGGACAACAGATAGCTGTCCAAGCCGCGCGTCGCATGGCGCGCGGCTCCCTTCAAAGGTGTTTGGAAAGCGCCGCCTTCATCACCGACCATTCTTCGGCAACCGTACCGCTTCCGCGGCGTTTGCCTGCGCGGCGATACCAATAATCGGCATTCCAGTCGTCGCCCTCGATGCGGTGGCAAATGGCATGCCCCCAGTCGAAAGGTGCCTCGCCCTCATGCGCCTGGCAGACTTCATGCACGGCTTGCCATTCAGGACCCACGGTGAAACCTGCCGCCGATAGGCGGTCGAATGCTTCGATCATCAGCGTGATATCTGACGCCGACATGAGCCTCCTCCTGGGTGTCACCAGCGATGGACAAACGCGAAATCCGCGACCCCTGAGGTAGCGGACTCAATCACCCGACAACGAAGCGGCCGCCTCTTGGGCGGCTGATACCGATGCGACTCGTTACCACCACTTGGCGGGCGTGAACTTGCCTGCGGCCTGTTCGATCACATGCGCCGTCTTGAAGAGCGTTTCTTCATCGAACGGCTTGCCGATCAGCTGCAGACCGAGCGGCAGGCCGCCATGGTCAAGACCGGCAGGAACGGCGATACCCGGCAGGCCGGCCATGTTCACCGTCACCGTGAAGATGTCGTTCAGGTACATCTTGACCGGATCGGAGGCGAGATTCTCATCGGCGACGCCGAAGGCGGACGAGGGGGTTGCGGGCGTCAGGATCGCGTCGACGCCGGCGTTGAACGCCAGTTCGAAGTCGCGCTTGATCAGCGTGCGGACCTTCTGGGCCTTGATGTAATAGGCGTCATAGTAGCCGGCCGAGAGGACGTAGGTACCGATCATGATGCGACGCTTGACTTCCTTGCCGAAGCCCGCTGCGCGCGTCTTTTCGTACATGTCGACGATGTCCTTGCCATCGACGCGCAGGCCGTAGCGGACGCCGTCATAGCGGGCGAGGTTCGACGAGGCTTCGGCCGGGGCGACGATGTAGTAGGCCGGCAGGGCATATTTGGTGTGCGGCAGCGAGATGTTGACGATCTCGGCGCCGGCGTCTTTCAGCCAGGCAATTCCCTGCTGCCAGAGCGTTTCGATTTCCTCCGGCATGCCATCGACACGGTACTCGTTCGGAATGCCGATCTTCATGCCCTTCAGCGACTGGCCGAGGGCTGCCTCATAGTCCGGAACCGGCAGATCGACGGAGGTCGTATCCTTGGGATCGACTGAGGCCATCGACTTCAGGAGGATTGCGGCGTCGCGCACATCGCGCGCGATCGGGCCAGCCTGATCGAGCGACGACGCGAAGGCCACCGTGCCCCAGCGCGAGCAGCGGCCGTAGGTCGGCTTGATGCCGACCGTGCCGGTGAAGGCTGCGGGCTGGCGGATCGACCCGCCGGTATCGGTTGCCGTGGCGCCGGCGCAGAGGTGAGCTGCAACGGCTGCTGCCGAGCCGCCGGAGGATCCGCCGGGCACCAGCTGCTGGTTGGAGCCGGCCGAACGCCAGGGGTTGATCACTGCGCCGTAGTAGGAGGTCTCGTTGGAGGAGCCCATCGCGAACTCGTCCATGTTGAGTTTGCCGAGCATCACGGCACCGTCGTCCCACAGGTTCTGGGTGACGGTCGACTCGTAATGCGGCTTGAAACCGTCGAGGATGTGGCTGCAGGCCTGCGTATGAATACCTTCGGTGGCGAACAGGTCCTTGATACCGAGCGGGATGCCTTCAAGCGCACCGCCCTTGCCGCTGGCAAGCCGCCCATCGGAGGCTTCGGCCATCTGCAGCGCCTTCTCCGGCGTAACCTTGACGTAGGCGTTGAGCTTGTCGTTGGCGGCCTCGATCGCCGAGATGTAGGCCTCGGTCAGTTCGGTCGCTTTGATCTCCTTGGCGCGCAGCTTCGTGCGGGCTTCGGCAATGGTCAGGCTGGTAAGTTCGCTCATGGTAATTCGCTTCAAATCTGGAATGGCAACGGGTTCGGAAAGCGGCGAAAAGCCTTATTCGACGACCTTGGGTACCAGGAAGAAATTCTGATCGGTAACGGGCGCATTCGAGACGATGTCGGCGGCCTTGTTGCCTTCGGTAACTTCGTCCGTGCGCTTCTTCATCTTCATCGGCGTGACCGATGTCATTGCCTCGACGCCTTCGACATCGACTTCGGAGAGCTGCTCGACAAAACCGAGGATACCATTCAACTCGCCAACCATGCGGTTTGCCTCTTCCTCCGAAACGGCAATACGGGCAAGGCGCGCTACGCGCTTAACGGTGGCAAAGTCGACGGACATGACATTCTCCGGATAGGATTTTTCCTACCCGCTATAAAGGCCATGCCCGCCACGTGCAACGGGCATGGCCTTTGGATTGTGTAGAATTCCGCGACCGAAGTCGACGCGGTTCAGCGGACCTCGACTAGAGAGAAAGGCTTTCGCCCGGCGTCGGCGTTTTCACCGCCGTCTTCGATCCATCCATGCCGGAGACGAACTTCTCGGGCGTCTGGTCGATGATCGGGAACGTGCCGTAGTGGCAGGGTATGGCGGTCTTGAAGTTAAAGTAACGCTGGCAGGCGAGAGCGGCAACCGCGCCGCCCATGGTGAATCGGTCGCCAACCGGCACGAATCCGATATCCGGCTGGTGCAGTTCGTTGATCAGCGCCATGTCGGAGAAGATGTCGGTATCGCCCATGGCAAGAATAGAAGCCTCCTCGTCGAAATGCAGCATCAGGCCGTTGGCATTGCCGAGCGCATGAGAGACGCCGTCCTCGGTGATCTGCGCGGACGAATGCAGCGCATTGGTGAAAGTCGCCGAAAAACCGTCGAACGAGATCGTGCCGCCGGTGTTGCCCGCTTCGATCTTCGTCAGGCCCTTCGAACCTAGCCAGGCGGCGAGATCGGCATTGGCGAGAACGACCGCACCGGTTTCCTTGGCAAGCGCAACCGAGTCGCCGACATGGTCGCCGTGACCGTGCGTCAGAAGAATATGCGTGACGCCGCGGGCAACATCCTTTGCAGCCTGCCCCGCAAAGGACGGATTGTGCGTGAGGAACGGATCCAGCAGGATTTTTGCCCTTCCGATCTCGATGCGGAAAGCAGAGTGACCAAGCCAAGTGATCTTCATGAAATTCTCCTTTATTGCCGATACAAAAGCCTGCTTTGCTCGTTATGGACATATCCGATGCCGCTACAAAGAAAAGCGGCACTGCTTCAAATTCTTTTGACGGGATGGAACGACGATGACGGTGCTGACGATCGAAGAACTGGCAACTGCGCTGCAGCCGGGACAGGCGATCGCGGGTCTCGATCTCGGCACGAAAACGATCGGGCTTTCGATGTCCGATCTCGGCCGGCGCTTTTCGACGCCGCGCCCTGTCATCAAGCGCGAGAAATTCACGATCGATGCGGCAACGTTGCTGGAATTTGCCGAGAAGGAGAAGGCCGCGGCCTTCGTCATCGGCCTGCCTATCAACATGGACGGATCGGCCGGGCCGCGCGTGCAGGCAACACGCGCCTTCGTGCGCAACATGGAGCAGAAGACCGCCTTGCCCTTCGTCTACTGGGACGAGCGTCTGTCGACGGTCGCTGCCGAGCGCGCGCTACTGGAAATGGACGTATCGCGCAGGCAGCGTGCCGAGCGCATCGACTCGGCGGCGGCAAGCTTCATTCTTCAAGGAGCGCTCGACAGGCTTTCCTTGCTCGGCAGAGCGGCATGGGACGATTTCGATGCGTGACGGGCACGCCACCATGCGGTGATCGCCTTACGCCGGCGGAACCCAATAATTGCGAAAACGACAAGACTGTCGACGACGATCGCACGGGCGACCAGCGGCGGAATGGTTTCCGGAGGAATGCCGAGCACCTTCCCATAAATCTCGAAGGTCAGGTCATGGACTTGCCTGCTGAGCATGAAGATACCGAAATTCATGTCGTAGTAAGAGAGCCAGTACCATCCCGCTAGGAAGACAATGGGACCGGCCCAGAAGATCAGGAACCACTTCATGCGGTCGTCTCTCGTTCTTTTCGAATGGATAGTCCCTCGTAAGACACCGCCCATATCGACAACGCCATCGAACCCAGAACCAGCGCCGGTACGGCAATATCCAGCGCAAGCACAGCGAAAAACATCATCACGGCAACAAGAAACGTGGCTCTCGCGATTTTGGTTCCCATGGTCCCAGACACCCAACATTTTGGACTGCCCAGCAACGTGACTTGTTAACCGCGAGAGCGCAACGTAAACCATTTGTTAAGGTTAACGCGTAACGGGACGCCTGTGGATGGCCGAACTCGCCTCAGCCGTAGACTCCGCGAACGATGCGCTTCAGGGCGGTCGCCGCCTTCTCCCAATCCCTCGGCGTTTTCAATGCGAGGCCCGCGCATTGATCGCTCGAGGACGCGGAAAGCACGAGATGCTGGATAGCTGCGATCAGAATCGCATTGACGGCCAGGACGTCGACACCCTTCGGCGGCGTCAGCGATCCGCGCATGCGATCGAGCCAGTTTGCCAAGGCCTTCGACCGCGCCTCCGAAAGCCGCCTCACCTGCTCGGTGTTTTCGGAAACTTCCCAGGCGACGATGCGGCGAACAAGCGGATCGTCTCGCAAGGCCTCGAGGAACAGCAGCGATAGCCGCTCCATCAGATCGCCGTAAGTCAGGAGAAACATGCCGCCGGTATCTTCGGGAATGCGATCCTTGACCCAGGTACCAAGATCCGCGCCGATCGCCTCCACCAGCCCGTTGAGGCCGCCATAGTAGCGGTAGATCAGCTGCTTGTCGCACCCCGCGCGGCGGGCAACGGCGTTGATGCCGAAATTCTGGAACCCCTCCTCCGCCAGCAGCGACTTGGCTGCCCAGAGGATCGCTTTCTCCGTCGCGCTTCGGTCGCGGATACGCTTTTCGGGTTCGACGACGACGCTGCCGACTACGGGCGCCAACACCATGGGATCATTGAGCATCAGGGATTCGGTCCGAATTGTCACTTTGCGGTGAGTAGCAACGCCGCTCGGACCCGGCAACGGACAGGCCGCTCAAAGATTGTGGACAGTTTGCTATGGGTGCAAACAGGTGAGCAGGTGTCACCGCTCAGCGACACAAGTGCTGTGCCCCTAGAGTTTCTGCCCAAACCAGACGGTCCGGTCGGAAGGCTCCACCAGCGGTGGAGCGAGGCGGGCGAAACCGCGAGAGCCCCAGAATCGTACCGCACCATGATTGCTCGCGCTGGCTCCGAGGTGGACACCCTCCACGCCTGCCTCCAGCGCATCGGCAAACCATCGATCGAGCAGCTTGGTGCCCATCCCCTGTCCCTGTAATCGCGGCAGGAGGTTCATGTGGATGTGGGCCGGAAAGGATTCGACCAGCGCTGCAGGCGCATGCGCCGGGTGATGGATTGTGGCAATGCGCTTCTGATCCGCGTCCCAGCCGGCAGAATCGCCCTGCGGGTCGGCGTAAACCTTGCGAAGCGCCGGCCACCACTCGCGCTCCAGCCGCTCCTCGAAGGAACGCGTGTCGTGAACGCCGACGATATACCCGGCCACGCCCTCAGAATCTTCCGCCACTAAAGCGGTTTCCGGACTGAGCAAGACGTAAGGCGCAGCATAGATGTGTCCGATCAGCTTGCCGTCGCGATGCAATCTGGTCGCATCGCCGCCAGCATCGCCCGTCACCAGCGATATCAGATAGATCTGCTCGAGATCATCGGTGCGGATGGGACGCAGCGCTGTCATCAGCTTGCCGGCGGATAAAGAAGATCGACGATGTAGCTGGCGTCGAAACGTGAATCCAGCATGCCATAGGTCGAGCGCCAGCCGCCCGCGAGGCGGGTCTCGATGAAGGCATCGGCGATCCGCCCCGCCCCAAGGCGATAAAGCTCGGCGGCGCCGGCGGCGAGCGCCAACTGCTCGACCAGGAGGCGCGCAGCGCCCTCGTCCCGCTCGCAGAGCGCCATGGCGGCGCGCAGCACATCAATCGTCTTCTTCCCGGCCGGGCCGAGATCGCGCGCGAGCCCGGCAAACACCGTCTCGAAGAGATCCTTGCCGCGGTTCAGAATGCGCAGCACGTCGAGCGCCATGACGTTGCCCGAGCCCTCCCAGATCGCATTGACCGGCGCTTCGCGATAATGACGAGCGATCGGGCGCTCCTCAATGTAGCCGCTGCCGCCGATGCACTCCATCGCCTCGTAGATCAATGGCGGCGCGATCTTGCAGCACCAGTATTTCGCAACCGGCGTCATGACACGCGCGTAGGCTGCTTCTTCAGCGCTGCCGCGCGCCTTGTCGAACGCATCGGCAAGGCGGAAGGACAGCGCTGTCGCCGCCGCCACATCGAGCGCCATATCGGCCAAGACGCGCGTCATGATCGGCTGGCTGACCAGCATCTTGCCGAAGACGCTGCGCCCACGGGTGTGGTGCACGGCTTCAGCCAGCGAGGCGCGCATAATGCCCGAGGAGGCCAGCGCGCAGTCGAGCCGCGTCAGTGTCACCATGTCGAGAATAGTGCGGATACCGCCATCCGGCGTACCGAGCAGAAATCCGAACGTATCGCTGAATTCAACTTCTGACGAAGCATTGGAGCGGTTGCCGACCTTGTCCTTCAGACGCTGGAAGTGCAGGCCGTTTGCCGAGCCATCTTCCAGCAGACGTGGAACGAGGAAGCATCCCATTCCATCCTTCGTCTGCGCCAGCATCACGAAGGCGTCGCTCATCGGCGCCGACATGAACCACTTGTGACCGGACAGACGGTAAATGCCTTCGCTGACCTTTTCCGCCGTCGTCGTGTTGGCGCGGACGTCAGTGCCGCCCTGCTTCTCGGTCATGCCCATGCCGATGGTCACGGCGGACTTCTGCATGGCCGGCTTGTTGGTGGAATCATATTTGCGCGACAGGATCTTCGGCGCCCAGTCCTTCTGCACGGCCGGCGAAGCCGACAGCGCCGCGACGGACGCACTCGTCATCGTCAGCGGGCACAGGTGACCGGATTCCAGCTGTGCGGTCAGGTAGAAGCGCGCTGCCCTGACCTTGTGCGCCTGGTTCTTCGCCTCGGTGTCCGCCTGCGGATCCCAGACCGACGAGTGGAGTCCCGATGCCATCGAACGGCGCATCAGCGCGTGCCACGCCGGGTGGAATTCGACGACATCGAGCCGCTCGCCGCGCGGACCGTGCGTGCGCAGCTGCGGCGTGCCCTGATTCGCCATGCGCGCCAGCTCCTGCGCTTCCGGCGAGGTCACGTACCGCCCCATATTGTCGAGGTCGTCGCGGATCCCACGCGGCAACGTGCCGGTCAGATCGACGATCAGCGGATCGGACCTGTAGGCATTGATGCCGGACCAAAGGCTCGGCTGGTTGAGTTCGGCAAGTTTCTCTTCGGCAGGCGTCATGAATCGCTTCTAGTGTAAGAGGCAGGCAAAGGGAAACCGGAAGTTATAATTTCCCTACCTCTGCAATAGTTGAATTCGGGTAAAATTGCAGGGGGAGACGGGCCTTTGCCCACAGCGCAAGCTTGCCGCCGCCCGGCTCACTCTTTATAGACCCCGCAGACGACAGCAAGAGGCAGGTTCATGGTCTTCTTTCCCCACCGCCACCTCATCGGTATCAAAGGGCTCACCGAGCAGGATATCACCTTTCTCCTCGACAAGGCCGACGAGGCCGTCAAGATCAGTCGGCAGAGAGAGAAGAAAACCTCGACGCTGCGAGGCCTGACACAGATCAACCTGTTCTTCGAAGCTTCGACGCGCACCCAATCTTCCTTCGAGCTCGCCGGAAAGCGCCTCGGCGCCGACGTGATGAATATGTCCGTCGGCAATTCTTCGGTGAAGAAGGGCGAGACGCTGATCGATACGGCGATGACGCTGAACGCGATGCGGCCCGATGTGCTTGTCATCCGCCATTCGAGCGCTGGTGCCGCCGCCTTGCTCGCGCAGAAGGTTTCCTGCTCGGTGGTCAACGCCGGCGACGGCCAGCACGAGCATCCGACCCAGGCGCTTCTCGACGCGCTGACAATCCGCCGCGCCAAAGGCAAGCTGTCGCGCATCATCGTCGCGATCTGCGGCGACGTCCTGCATTCGCGCGTGGCGCGCTCGAACATCCTTTTGCTGAATGCCATGGGCGCACGCGTGCGAGTTGTCGCGCCGGCAACGCTACTGCCGGCTGGCATCGCGGACATGGGCGTCGAGGTCTTCCATTCCATGAAGGAGGGCCTGAAGGACGCTGATGTGGTGATGATGCTGCGCCTGCAACGCGAGCGCATGTCCGGGGCCTTCGTGCCGTCGGTTCGCGAGTACTATCACTTCTATGGGCTCGACGCGGAGACCCTCAAGGCGGCGAAGGAAGATGCCCTCGTCATGCATCCCGGCCCGATGAACCGTGGCGTCGAGATCTCCTCCGAGGTTGCGGATGGACCGCAGAGCGTGATTGCAGAACAGGTGGAAATGGGGGTCGCGGTGCGCATGGCCGTGATGGAGACGCTGCTGGTCTCGCAAAATCAGGGTCCGCGTACCGAAGGAGCCGGCGCATGAAGAACTCGATCGTCCTCAAGAACGTTCGTATCATCGACCCCTCGCGCAATCTCGATGAAGTCGGCACGATCATTGTCAAGGATGGCATGATCGTGGCAGCCGGCGCGGATGCGCAGAACCAAGGAGCGCCCGCTGGCGCCGACGTGCGCGATTGCACCGGTCTCGTCGCCACCCCAGGCTTGGTGGATGCCCGCGTCCATATCGGTGAACCCGGAGCCGAACATCGCGAGACAATGGCATCGGCGAGCCGTGCGGCGGCAGCCGGCGGCATCACTTCGATCATCATGATGCCGGATACCGATCCTGTCATCGACGACATCGCGCTGGTCGAGTTCGTCAAGAAGACGGCGAAGGACAAGGCGCTGGTCCACGTCTATCCGGCTGCGGCGATCACCAAGCATCTTGCCGGCGAGGAAATGACCGAGATCGGCCTGCTGATGGAAGCGGGCGCAGTCGCGTTCACCGACGGCCGCTCGAGTGTCCACGACACGCAGGTCCTGCGCCGGGTGATGACCTATGCGCGCGAATTCGGCGCGGTGATATCCTGCGAGACCCGCGACAAATATCTCGGCGCCACCGGTGTCATGCATGAGGGACTGTTTGCCAGTTGGCTCGGTCTCGGCGGCATCCCGAAGGAAGCGGAACTGATCCCGCTCGAGCGCGACCTGCGCATCGCCAAGCTGACGCGCGGCAACTACCACGCCGCGATGATCTCCGTGCCGGAATCGGTCGAGGCGATTGAGCTTGCCCGGAGCCGCGGTGCGACCGTGACCTGCGGCATCTCGATCAACAATCTCTCCCTCAATGAGAACGACATCGGCGAGTACCGCACCTTCTTCAAGCTCTACCCGCCGCTGCGATCCGAAGACGATCGCGTCGCGATGGTGGATGCGCTGGCGCGCGGCGCGATCGATATCATCGTCTCCTCGCATGATCCGCAGGATGTCGACACAAAGCGCCTACCGTTCGGCGAAGCGGCTGATGGCGCCATCGGCCTTGAAACGATGCTTGCTGCGGCACTCCGCCTGCATCACAGCGGCCAGGTCAGCCTGATGCGCCTCATCGATGCCATGTCGACGCGGCCGGCGCAGATCTTCGGCCTCGAGGCGGGCACGCTGAAGCCGGGCGCGAAGGCAGATATTACGCTGATCGACCTCGATGACCCTTGGCTGGTTTCGAAGGACATGCTTCTTTCCCGCTCGAAGAATACGCCGTTCGAAGACGCGCGCTTCAGCGGACGCGCTGTAGCGACCTATGTCGCCGGACAGTGCGTGCATAGCATATAAAAAGACCACCGGAGGGGAACATGGTCTCGGATCTTATGACCTGGCAGATCACGCTGCCTATCGCGCTCGTGGCTGCCGCCATCGGCTACTTGCTCGGCTCCATTCCTTTCGGCCTGATCCTGACGAAGGCAGCCGGGCTCGGTGACGTCCGCAGCATCGGATCCGGCAATATCGGCGCGACCAATGTGCTCAGAACCGGCAACAAGAAGCTTGCAGCCGCAACGCTTCTTCTCGATGCTCTGAAGGCGTCTGCAGCAGCCTGGATCGTCGGCTATTTTTTGGGCAGCGAGGCGGCGCTGATCGCCGGCTTCTTTGCCTTTATCGGTCACCTCTTCCCGGTCTGGATCGGCTTCAAGGGTGGCAAGGGTGTTGCCACCTATATCGGAACACTGCTCGGCATTGCGCCGATCATGGTTCTCGTCTTCGCCGCGGTCTGGCTGGCCGTCGCCTTCACGACCCGGTACTCATCGCTTTCAGCACTGGTTGCAATGCTTGTAATTCCGGTTGCATTGTGGATACTGGGCGCCGAGAAGGTTGCAGCTGTTATGGCCATCATGACTATTATCTCCTACTGGAAGCACAAGGCCAATATCTCCCGCCTGATGAGCGGGACGGAAACCAAGATCGGGGCGAAGGGATAGGATGGACGCTCTCAGCGCCGCGTGGCTGCGTCTCATTCGCTCGGACAATGTCGGGCCTGCGACCTTTCGCGATCTCGTCAATCACTTCGGATCCGCCGAGACGGCGCTGGCCGCCCTGCCCGAGCTTTCTGCGCGCGGCGGCGCCACGCTCTCCATCCGGATAGCGACGGAGAGCGAAGCGCATAAGGAGTTGGAGGCCGCGCGCCGCTTCGGCGCCCGCTTTGTTGGCATCGGCGAGCCAGAATACACACAGGCGTTGAAGCAAGTCGACGTGCGCCGCCGCTGCTTGCCGTCAAAGGCAATCTCGCCGTCTCTTCGCAGCCTGGCGTCGGTATCGTCGGCTCCCGCAATGCCTCCATCAGCGGCGCCAAGTTCGCCGCCACGATTGCGCGCCAGTGCGGCCGAGCCGGCTATGTCGCGGTCTCCGGCCTTGCGCGCGGCATAGATACCGCAGCGCATCGTGCAAGCCTCGATACCGGAACGGTGGTCGCCATGGCCGGAGGTCTGGATCAGCCCTACCCGCCGGAGAATGCCGATCTGCTTGACGATATCTGGAATGGCAACGGGCTCGCCGTCAGTGAGATGTCGTTCGGCTGGGAACCGCGGGCACGCGACTTTCCGCGCCGAAATCGGCTCATCGCCGGCGTTTCGCTGGGGGTCGTTGTCGTCGAAGCAGCGATGCGCTCGGGCTCGCTGATCACCGCAAGACTGGCCGGCGAGTTTGGCAGGCTGGTATTTGCGGTGCCGGGTTCACCGCTCGATCCGCGCTGCCATGGCACGAATGGATTGTTGAAAGACGGTGCCATGATTGTCACGACGCCAGATGACGTCACCGAAGCTCTGGCGCCCCTCTCGCAGATCGAACGGTACTCAACGCCGGTCGCCGAGGAGCCGGAGCGCGAGGGTGGCCGTTCGATGCTTCCGCCCGACGAATCCGATCGCTCGCTTTTCGTCGATGCGCTCTGCCCGACGCCCGTCGAGATCGATGATATCATCCGTCACACCGGTTTGCCGGCGGCTTCGGTTTTATCTTGTCCTGCTGGAGCTTGATATTGCCGGACGGCTTCATCGCCATCCCGGCGGCTTCGTCTCTCTTGCGATTGGCGACTGAGATCCCTACATCCGGGCCTGCAGATCGCCGGCCTCCACATAGGCCATCACGATCAGATAGCAGAGCATATCGGCGTTCTCTTTTTCCGCCACTCGCCGCAACTCAGCCAGCATCTGCCTGATGAACGCGATGTTCTCTTGCGAGCCGGATCGTCCGGTATCTTTCTTTGCGAACTTGGCCGCCATGGGATAGTCTCTGAGGAAAGAGAAACGCCGCCTTTCGGCTAGCCCGAACCACACTCCAAAAACGATACCTAAATTATCCTAACTTGCAATACGTTCGCTATCTCGCATTGGTTGCATCGCGTTGTAATACGCAAAAATGAGGTCAGACCACTTGACCGAAACGATTTCCCTGTCCATGTCGAAGAGCCGGTTATCCTGGCACGGCAGGGATTCCATCTGCTTATGCACCGGCTTGGCACGTTTTTTTAGAGAATCATGATGAATGTTGTAGTGGTAGAATCGCCCGCCAAGGCAAAGACGATCAACAAGTATCTGGGCTCCGGATACAAGGTGCTCGCCTCCTTCGGCCATGTCCGCGATCTGCCTGCCAAGGACGGCTCGGTCCTTCCCGACCAGGATTTCGAGATGCTGTGGGAGGTCGACGGCGCGTCTGCCAAGCGACTGAAGGACATCGCCGACGCTGTGAAGTCATCCGACAGCCTATTCCTCGCAACCGACCCGGATCGCGAGGGTGAAGCGATTTCCTGGCATGTCCTCGACATGCTGAACAAGAAGCGCGTCCTGAACGGCAAGACCGTGAAGCGGGTCGTTTTCAATGCGATCACGAAGAAGGCCGTGCTCGACGCCATGGCCGACCCGCGCGACATCGATGTTCCGCTGGTTGATGCGTATCTCGCTCGCCGTGCCCTCGACTATCTCGTCGGTTTCAATCTGTCGCCGGTTCTCTGGCGCAAGCTCCCCGGCGCGCGTTCGGCCGGCCGCGTACAGTCAGTGGCGCTGCGCCTGGTCTGCGATCGCGAATCCGAAATCGAACGCTTCATCTCTGAAGAGTACTGGAACCTTTCGGCTCTCCTGAAAACGCCGCGAGGCGACGAGTTTGAAGCGAAACTGGTTGCGGCTGATGGCAAGCGGTTGCAGCCTCGCGCGATCGGAAACGGCGAAGAAGCCGGCAAGCTCAAGGCACTTCTGGAAGGCGCGACCTATGTCGTCGACACGGTCGAGGCGAAGCCGGTCAAGCGCAACCCGGGACCACCCTTCACAACCTCCACGCTTCAGCAGGCAGCGTCCTCGAAACTTGGCTTTTCGGCGTCGCGGACGATGCAGATCGCCCAGAAGCTCTACGAGGGTGTTGATATTGGTGGCGAAACAGTTGGTCTGATCACCTACATGCGTACGGACGGCGTCCAGATGGCGCCCGAAGCCATCGACGCGGCACGCAAGGCCATCGTCGATCAATTCGGCCAGCGCTACATGCCCGAGAAGGCGCGCTTCTATTCGACCAAGGCAAAGAACGCACAGGAAGCGCACGAAGCGATCCGCCCGACTGATTTCAATCGGTCGCCCGACCGCGTGCGGCAGTACCTGGATGCCGACCAGTTGAGGCTTTACGACCTCGTCTGGAAGCGGGGCATTGCGAGCCAGATGGCATCGGCTGAGATCGAACGCACGACGGCTGAAATCACCGCCGACAACAAAGGTGAGAAAGCTGGGCTGCGCGCTGTCGGCTCGGTGATCCGTTTCGACGGCTTCATCGCCGCCTATACCGACCAGAAGGAAGATGGCGAACAGAGCGACGACGGTGACGAGGATGGTCGCCTGCCCGAGATCAACGCTCGTGAGAACCTTGCGAAGCAGAAGATCAATTCGACTCAGCACTTCACTGAGCCGCCACCGCGCTACTCCGAGGCAACGCTGATCAAGAAGATGGAAGAGCTCGGCATCGGGCGTCCGTCGACTTACGCGGCGACGCTGGCGACCTTGCGTGACCGCGAATACGTCACCATCGACAAGCGCAAACTGATCCCGCAGGCCAAGGGCCGGCTGGTGACGGCCTTCCTCGAAAGCTTCTTCACCAAGTACGTCGAATACGATTTTACGGCAGATCTTGAAGAGAAGCTCGACCGGATCTCTGCCGGGGAGCTGAACTGGAAGCAGGTGCTGCGCGATTTCTGGAAGGACTTCTTCTCCCAGATCGAGGATACGAAGGAACTTCGTGTCACCAACGTCCTCGATTCGCTTAACGAGGCACTGGCGCCACTTGTATTCCCGAAACGAGAAGACGGCGGTGATCCGCGCATCTGTCAAGTTTGCGGCACCGGCAATCTTTCGCTTAAGCTTGGAAAATACGGCGCCTTCGTTGGCTGCTCGAACTATCCCGAATGCAACTATACCCGCCAGCTTTCGTCAGAAGGCGGTTCGGAGGCCGAAGGCGTTGCGCTGAACGAGCCTAAGAATCTCGGTTCCGATCCGGTGACTGGCGAAGAACTGACCCTGCGTTCAGGACGCTTCGGCCCCTACATCCAGCGTGGCGAAGGCAAGGAAGCCAAGCGTTCTTCCCTGCCGAAGGGCTGGAAGCCTGAGGACATCGATTACGAAAAGGCGATGGCGCTGATTTCGTTGCCACGCGACATCGGCAAGCACCCGGAAACCGGCAAGATGATTTCTTCCGGCATCGGCCGTTATGGGCCGTTCCTGCTGCATGATGGAGGCTACGCCAACCTTGAAAGCGTCGAAGACGTCTTCTCGATCGGCCTCAACCGCGCTGTCACCGTGATCGCCGAGAAGGCGAGCAAGGCGCCGGGTGGGAGGACGGCGGCGGCAGCTCTGAAAGAGCTCGGCGACCATCCCGACGGCGGCGCAATCACGGTTCGCGACGGCAAGTACGGCCCCTATGTGAACTGGGGCAAGGTCAATGCGACGCTGCCGAAGGGCACCGATCCGCAGGCCCTGACCGTCGAGGAAGCGCTGGCGCTGATCGCCGCCAAGGCCGGCAAGGCACCGGCTTCGAAGAGTAAGGCAAAACCGAAGGCGAAGGCCGCTGCGGCTGAAACCAAGACGACCAAGACCGCGGCCAAGCCGAAGACGGCGAAGGCCAAGGCGCCGGCAAAGACGAAAAAGAGCAAAGAGTGAGCAAAATCCCGCGGGAAAGAATGAAGGGCATGGGCAAGCGTCCCGGCAAGATTGGACGCGCCAGCCAACAACCCGCAGCCGAACCGCTGAACATCGCTCACGGAGCCCTGCCTTCCCGCGACGTGATCCTGCGCTTCATCGCCGATCATCCGCAGAAGGCCTCGAAGCGCGAACTCGCAAAGGCCTTCGGGCTGAAAGGCGACAGCCGGGTCGAGCTGAAACACCTCCTGCGCGAACTGGAGCAGGAAGGCATGCTGCAGAAGACGCGCAAGTCGCTGATCCGGCCGGGCGCACTGCCGCCTGTCACCGTGCTCGACATCACGACGCGCGACAAGGATGGCGAACTGATCGGCCGCCCGGCGGAGTGGCCTGACGATCAGGGCGTTGCGCCTGCTGTCGCTATTCGCCAGTCGACCTCGCCTGCCGGGCGCAACGGCAAGGGCAAGGCGCTGGTTGCCGGCATGGGCGATCGCATCCTGGCGAAGATCTTTCCGGCCGCCGACCGTGGTGGGCCGGCCTACACGGCGCGCATCATCAAGATTTTGGACAAGCGCCGCGGTGCGCTGCTCGGGGTCTTCAAGGATGCGCCGGGAGGAGCCGGCCGTCTGCTTCCGATCGACCGACGCGGCGAGGAAATGGTGATCGACCCTGACTACAAGGGCGAGGCCAAGGACGGCGATCTGGTTGAAGTCGAAGTCGCTCGCCTTGGGCGCTTCGGCCTGGCACGCGCCAAGGTCCTGTCGATTGTCGGTTCGGTCGCATCCGAGAAGGCGATCTCGATGATCGCCATCCATGCTCACGGAATCCCTTATATATTTCCGCCTGCTGTGGTCGCCGAAGCCGACGATGCCAAACCTGCGACGATGTCGCATCGCGAAGATTGGCGAGATGTCCCGCTGATCACCATCGACCCGGCGGATGCGAAAGACCATGACGACGCCGTCTATGCGGAGACTGACCCTTCTCCCGACAATCCGGACGGCGTTATCGTTACGGTCGCCATCGCCGACGTCTCCTATTACGTCCGCCCGAGCTCGCCACTCGACCGCGAAGCTCTGAAGCGCGGCAACTCGGTCTACTTCCCCGACCGGGTCGTGCCAATGCTGCCGGAGCGCATCTCGAACGATCTCTGCTCGCTGAGAGAAGGTCAGGACCGGCCGGCGCTTGCCGTTCGCATGGTGTTTTCGAAGGAAGGCCGCAAAATCGGCCACACCTTCCACCGTGTCATGATGAAGAGCGCTGCAAAGCTCTCCTATCAGCAGGCCCAGGCGGCCATCGATGGCAAGCCGGATGACAAGACGGGACCGCTTCTGGAACCAATCTTGAAGCCGTTGTGGAATGCCTACAGGATCATGACGCGCGGCCGCGAGCGCCGGCAGCCGCTTGAACTCGACATGCCGGAACGCAAGATCCTGCTAAAGCCTGACGGCACCGTGGATCGCGTCTTCGTGCCGCCGCGCCTCGATGCACACAAGCTGATCGAGGAAATGATGATCCAGGCCAACGTCTCGGCCGCCGAGACGCTGGAGAAGAAGCGGCAAGTCCTGATCTACCGTATCCATGACGGGCCGACGCTCGCCAAGCAGGAAGTGCTGCGCGAGTTCCTGGCAACGCTTGGCATATCGCTTGCCAAGGGCGGCAACATGCGCGCCAACAATTTCAACATGATCCTCGCCAAAGCAGACGACACGCCGCACCAGACGATGGTCAACGAGATGGTGCTGCGTTCTCAGAGCCAGGCGATCTACAGCCCCGAGAATATCGGGCATTTCGGCCTGAACCTCATGAAATACGCGCACTTCACCTCGCCCATCCGGCGCTATGCGGACCTGATCGTGCATCGGGCGCTGGTCGGTTCGCTCGGCTTCGGTGAAGGCGGGATCACGCCCGACGAAGAGGCCGCGCTCGACGACATCGCCGCCGAGATCTCAACCTTCGAGCGCCGCGCGATGGCGGCCGAGCGCGAAACGGTGGACCGCCTGATTGCGCATCATCTTGCCGGCCGCGTCGGCGAGGAATTCGAAGGACGCGTATCAGGTGTGACGAAATCGGGACTATTTGTCACTCTCCCGGACTATGGAGCAGACGGCTTCGTTCCTATATCTACGCTCGGAACGGACTACTTCATCTATGATGAGGCGCACCAGGCGCTGTCTGGCGAAAAGACCGGGCTCGGATATCGCCTCGGCGACAGTGTCACGGTCAAGCTTGCAGAGGCCATTCCGCTTGCCGGTGCGCTACGCTTCGAGATGATCAGCGAAGGGCGAAAAATTCCCACAGCTGTACGTTCGTTCCACAAGGCGGGCCGGCGGGACGCAAGCCGGGCACGCAAGAAGGCCGGGACAAGGCCGCCAAGAGGGCGGCGATAGGCGTGTAGGGCGCCGCGAAAGGAAACGAACGATGACGACCACCTCGAGCGACCAGACGATCCGTTACGGAAGCAATCAGGAGGCGGAACGTCCGCTCGGCCGCTCTGTCAAGCGCGGCATGATGAACACCTGCCCCGCATGCGGCAGCGGCAAACTCTTCAAAAGCTTCCTGAAGCCGGTGGACAATTGTGCCGCCTGTGGCGAGGCCATGTACCATCATCGCTCGGACGACCTACCGCCTTACCTTGCAATCGTGGTGATCGGCCATGTCATCATCGGCGGCTACATGGCAACGGATCTCGTTTGGCCAATGCCCCTCTGGCTGACCTTCGCGATCTGGACACCCATCACATTGATTGCCACGCTTTTGATCATCCAGCCGATCAAGGGCGGTGTCATCGGTCTGCAATGGGCGTTGAAGATGCACGGCTTCGGTGGACAAACCGACGATCATGACGCCTACGAGATACCGGGCCGCAAGCGCTAGGACATTTCTGCCTTCACCTTGACGACACAATTGACGTGTAGTGGCAGCCCCAACGGCGCTGCGGTTCCGCGGGGCGAAATCTCATGTGTATTCGGTAAGCTTCTTTGACTATACGACTTCAAGAACATCCAGGTTATTGCCGCCAGCGCATTTCATCTTGTAAAGCACAGCCGTCACTTGGATTTGGCACGCCTGTGCCTTTCTATGGTGCGTCGCGGTGAGCGATTCTGTGCAGCAGGTCTCTAAGGATGCGTATATGTCTCAGCCGCGGAACGGCGCAACACCAGGCGATGTCGAAGAAATTCACTGGCCTTCACTGGTGGCAGCCATTTCGTCCATCTCCGCTGTCGGCATAGCAATCGGCCTGGGACTCCCGCTTCTCAGCATCATTCTCGAAAAGCGCGGCATTCCATCGACACTGATCGGACTGAATACGGCGATGGCCGGGGTTGCCGCCATGGCGGCTGCGCCGATCACCACGAAACTGGCGCACAAATACGGCGTCGCCCCGACGATGATCTGGGCCGTCGTGATTTCAGCGATCAGCGCACTCGGCTTCTACTATGCCCAGGACTTCTGGATGTGGTTTCCGCTGCGGTTCGCTTTTCACGGCGCGACGACGACGCTGTTCATCCTATCGGAATTCTGGATCAATGCCGCCTCGCCGCCCTCCAAGCGCGGCTTCGTGCTCGGCATCTATGCAACCGTCCTTTCGCTCGGTTTTGCAGGCGGGCCGCTGCTCTTTTCGATTCTCGGCAGCGAGGGCGTGCTTCCATTCGCGGTCGGCGCTGGTGCCGTCTTGTTGGCCGCCATTCCCATCTACATCGCACGCTACGAAAGCCCGGTTCTCGAGGAGAAGCCTGAACTTCATTTCATGCGCTACGTCTTCCTTGTGCCCACCGCAACGGCCGCCGTCTTCATTTTCGGGGCCGTCGAAGCCGGCGGTTTGGCACTGTTCCCGATCTATGCGGTGCGCGCCTCCTTTACGGAATCTCAGGCCGCGCTGCTGCTGACGGTGATGGGAATCGGCAACGTGATCTTCCAGATCCCGGTTGGGCTGCTCTCGGACCGCATGAAGGACAAGCGCCCGCTGCTGGCCGCGATGGCCTTCATGGGCCTGATAGGTTCCCTGATGCTGCCGGTTCTCGTGCACAGCTGGATTCTGATGGCGACCGTACTTCTGTTCTGGGGCGGCTGTGTCGCGGGCCTTTATACGGTGGGACTCAGTCACCTCGGCTCTCGCCTGACCGGCTCGGACCTCGCAGCAGCCAACGCGGCCTTTGTATTCTGTTACGCGGTTGGCACTGTGGCCGGGCCGCAGGTTATCGGCGCCGCCATCGACGTTGCCGGCAACAACGGTTTTGCCTGGGCGATCGCCGGATTCTTCGGGCTTTATGCCCTGCTTTCCTCGATCAGGCTGCTTTTCCTCCGAAAGCGGGCTTGACTTTTCGGGCGGGATTCGTAGTTTCGCGCCAGAATTTGCCGTGGAGCCTATCCGGCCTGCCACGGCTTTCATTTTATTAAAGGCAGGACGACCATGGCCAAGGCTACCACAATCAAGATCAAGCTGCTGTCGACGGCCGACACCGGTTTCTTCTACGTCACGACGAAGAACAGCCGTACGATGACCGACAAGATGACGAAGACCAAGTACGACCCGATTGCTAAGAAGCACGTCGAGTTCAAGGAAACCAAGATCAAGTAATCGCTTGATCTGACGTTTTTCGAAGAGGCGCGCGCCCATGGGCTGCGCGCCTTTTTGTTTTCCGGCTTTGCCGTCTGGTCTCGAGGCCTGAAAACAGAAACGCCGTCCTTCCTAAAATGCGGAAAGGACGGCGTTTTCCTGAAAGGGGGTCGACCAGCAAGCAACGCGGCACGAGGAACCGCTTATTGTTGCAAACCAGCCGACCGACCCCACGACCCAGGAGATGCGGCGGACCTGAGCATCATGGGGTACCTCGGACTCCTCACGGGAGTACTTATCTCTTATGGCCGATAATTTGCTCGAAAATGAAAGAAAATCAACAAATTCTTAATGGTTAGATTTCTGGGCTTGATTTCATGGTTAAAAGTACGGCTTTGGGACAGTTTTTAAAGCTTGGAATCGCGTACTTTTGCAAGAATAGCGCCTAATGGGCAAAGAAGGCCGAAACTATAGCCCAATAGTATTAGCTTCCGCCGATGCGGGCCAAAGCTTGTCCATTCGCGGCTACTTGCGAAATGCCGGCTACATCCGATTGATCCTCACATTTGTCCCAGCAACCGCGCGGCATCTGCCTAGCATGATATCAAGAGCGAGCAAACCTTCGGAGGGAAATGCCGGCTTTGCAACTGCAATTACTTCGTTGCCGTGCCGTCCGCCCTTAATTAGCAAGTTGTGGATGACCTGAAATGCCTCATAGAAGCATTGCTCAAGCGGCGGCGACCACGCGATTACGGCCACCCGTTTTTGCCTCGTAAAGCGCAAGGTCCGCCTGCTTCATCAACTGCCCTGGAGTGAGGATGGAGGAGATCCGCGACGAAATGCCGAAGGACGCCGTGACGTCCAGTTCCTGCCCCGTTGACTTCAGCAGGAACGGTACCGTCTCGACCACCGAGCGCAGTCGCTCCGCGACGGCTGCCGCCACTTCGGGCGAGGTATCCGGCATAACCACTACGAATTCCTCGCCGCCGTATCGGCAGGCCAGATCGGCACCACGGACGGTGGAGCGGATGCGCCTTGCAAACTCCCGCAGCACATCATCCCCCGCATCATGGCCATAGGTGTCGTTGACTTGCTTGAAGCGATCGATATCGGTGATCAGCACCGATAGCGGACGACCTCGCGCCATCGAGCGATTGAAGAGCGTGCTGAGGTGATTATCCAGGTAGCGGCGGTTGCTGAGCCCGGTCAGCGGATCGGTCACGGCAAGCTCGATCGTTTGCTTCACGCTCGCGCGCAGGCGATCATTATAACGCTTGCGGCGCATCTGCGTCAGGCTGCGCGCCACCAGCTCATTGGGATCGACCGGCCGGACGATATAGTCGTTGACGCCGAGTTCCAGGGCCCGGATCACCATGTCGTCGTCGCCCTGCTCGGTGATGATCAGGATCGGTAGAAAGCGCGTGCGCTCGAGCGAACGAAGCTGCGAGCACAGGCGCAGCGGATCATAGTTGTCGAAATTGGCGTTGACGATAACCAGTTCAAAGGGGGTTTCCGACGCTTCGAAGAGTGCCGCCTGCGGATCCGAGATTGCCGAGACATCGGCGATGGGCTTCAGCGCCTTGATGATGCGTTCCTGCGAATTGGCGCGTCCGTCGACCAGCAGCACCTGGCCCGATTCGTCGCTCCGCCCCTCGCCGGTTCGCAGCAGTTCATCGATCCCCATGGTCTGCGCTGTTTCGGCGCGAATGCGCAATTCGTCGCTGAGCGTCTTCAGCCGCAACAGGCTCTTCACCCGGGAAATCAGCTGAAGGTCATTGACCGGTTTGGTGAGAAAATCGTCTGCGCCGGCTTTCAGACCACGCACGCGATCGGCCGACTGATCCAAGGCCGTCACCATGACGACAGGTATGTGCGAGGTCTTGGGATTGGCCTTCAGGCGCTCGCAGACCTCGAAGCCGTCCATCCCCGGCATCATGATATCAAGAAGGACAAGATCGACCTGGTTGCGCTCGCATATTGCGAGGGCCTGATAGCCGTCGCCGGCGGTCAAGACATCGAAATACTCCGCGACTAGCCGCGCCTCGAGCAACTTGACGTTGGCCGGAATGTCATCAACCACGAGAATGCGCGCAGTCATAGGCTTCTTTCCGATGCGTCAGGCATCGCCCAAATAGGTCTTGATCGTCTCAATGAATTTAGGAACGGAAATGGGTTTGGAGACATAGGCCTCGCAGCCGCCCTGGCGTATGCGTTCCTCGTCACCTTTCATGGCAAATGCTGTAACGGCAATAACAGGAATGACGTGCAGGTCATCGTCTTCCTTCAGCCATTTGGTAACCTCGAGACCAGAAACCTCGGGGAGTTGGATATCCATCAAAATCAGATCGGGCCGGTATTTGCGCGCGAGGTCGAGCGCTTCCATGCCGTTTCGGGTCTGAATCGTCGTGTAACCGGACGCCTCGATGAGGTCGCGAAAGAGCTTCATGTTGAGCTCGTTATCTTCTACAATCATCACCTGCTTGGGCATGACACGCGTCCTACGTCCGTTCCGGTACCGCTTCCCCGCATGAAGAAGACTTCTGCGATGGCATGGTTCCATAGAACCGATCGCGGCACACTATCGCTATTTGGTTGAAAAATAGGTAATTTACCCAGAAAAATGCAAAGCAACTTCAAGACTTCGAAACAACTCGCGGCCGATCCGCAGCAGACTGCGATCTCCGTTCTTGCCTGGCTTGCCAACGATCCGGATCTGTTCGGTCGTTTTCTCGCATTGACCGGTGTTGAACCGGCCCAGGTGCGCCGCGTGGTCAGCGATCCCGGCTTCCTTTCCGGCATGATGGATTTCGTCATGCAGCACGAGCCGACGGCGATGGCCTTCTGCCAAGCGACCGGCACCGCGCCCGACGCATTGAATGCGGCATGGCTGCACTTTTCGCCGCCGGGACTTGGCTCGGGAGAATTTTGAGCATGGATATTGCTACCAACGTCAGCCAGGTGCGCCTCGGCGACCGGCCTTTGGTTGTGTGCGACATCGACGAAGTGGTTCTCGAGTTCCTCACTCCCTTCACCGCTTTCCTGCGCTCGCACAGCTACGACCTCCTGCCGCGGTCGTTCCGCCTCTACGGTAATATCGTCTCTCTGCTTGACGGCAGCGAGCTGGATAGGGACGCCGTCGATTCGTTCGAGGAAGTGTTCTTCGCGAACCAGCACCTCTGGCAGAAACCGGCGGAAAAAGCCGTTGAAACACTGCAGTCGCTTTCGGCCGACGCCGACATCGTCTTCTTGACCGCGATGCCACCTCGGCACCACGGTATCCGGCGCGAATTTCTCAATCAGCTCGACCTCTCGTTCGACCTGATCGCCACGGAAGAGCCCAAGGGGCCCGTCGTCGCAAGGCTGCATGATGGCCGAAGCCTGCCAGTCGCCTTCATCGATGATATGCAACGCAATCTCCTTTCCGTTGCCCATCATGTGCCTAAGTGCTTGCTCCTGACCATGATGGCCAACGCGGATTTCAAGCCGTTCGCGCCACCGCCAGTTGGAAACATCGTCGCTGCCGCCGGCTGGGACCATGCCGCAGAGTTGCTGAGGGCGCATTTCTCGGCGGATGTCCTCAAGGGCGCAAGTCCAGCCGCATGAGCGGTCGGCCATCCTTTCGTCTGGCCACGGTTTCAAATCCAGCCGCATCGAAGATCGCGGTTGATCCAATACAGAGCGTCACCGACTTCGATTGCTTGACGTGGTCAATCGGACAGCCCTCGAGGTAGCGGGCACCGTGGCGCCACGCATGGTCGATCGCACCGGCAAGCAGTTGATGGCTGAGCCCCTGCCCACGCAAATGCGATGTCAGGAAGAAACAACTCACCGCCCAGAATGACGGATCGTGTGCATCACCCTCTTCCATCGGTCGGGACACTGTCCGCGACGAGTTGAATTGCGGTACGTCGTGCCTTGGCCCGACCTGAACCCAGGCGACCGGTTCCTCATCGGCATAGGCCAGAATACCTGGCGGCGGCCCGACAGCGATCCTGCCAAGCATGTGCGACTTTCGCTCGTCCGGCCTCATCTTCGTCCGCACGGCATGAGGCAAGCGAAGCGCGACACACCAGCAATCATAAAACGCTCCGCGGGGACCGAAGAGCCGTTCGAAGTCACTCCACCGGTCTGCTGTCACCGGCTCGAAACGGAGATCGATATCCAATGCAAACCTCCCAGCCTCTCTTGAGACTCGAAAGTTTAGAAGCTAATGTTGCGATGTTCAATCTTTGTTCTCATCATGACACTTGCCTACGCCAAGACACCCGGCTTCTGTCGCGACTGCCTTGCCGAGCAGAAGGCCGAAACGTGCCGTTGTGTGGCGTGCGGCAGCCCCCGGCTTGTGCGACACAAGGAGCTGTACGAACTGACGCTGGCGCATATCGATTGCGACGCCTTCTATGCAGCGATCGAGAAGCGTGACAATCCAGAACTCGCCGATAAGCCCGTCATCATCGGCGGCGGCAAACGCGGGGTGGTCTCGACCGCATGTTACATTGCGCGTATCCACGGCGTTCGTTCTGCAATGCCGATGTTCAAGGCTCTTGAGGCCTGCCCCCAGGCAGTCGTCATCCGACCCGACATGGAAAAGTACGTGAAGGTCGGACGCGAAGTCCGCACCTTGATGCAGGAACTGACCCCGCTCGTTCAGCCGCTTTCGATCGACGAGGCGTTTCTGGAACTCGGCGGCACCGAGCGGCTGCATCACGATCCGCCGGCGCGCACGCTTGCCAAGTTCGTCCAGCGCATCGAGAAGGAGATCGGCATAACCATCTCCGTTGGGCTCTCCTACTGCAAGTTTCTCGCCAAGGTCGCGTCCGACCTTCAGAAACCTCGCGGCTTCTCGGTCATTGGCCGCGAGGAAGCAGTTTTTTTCCTGGCACCGCGGCCGGTGACGACGATCTGGGGCGTCGGCAAGGCGTTTGCAGCCACGCTGGAGGCCGACGGCATCCGGACGATTGGCCAGTTGCAGACGATGGAGGAAAACGACCTGATGCGCCGATATGGCAGCATGGGGCAGCGGCTGGCGCGTCTTTCCCGCGGCATCGACGACCGCGAAGTGCATCTGAACGACGCGGCGAAGAGCGTCTCGTCCGAAACGACTTTCTTCGACGATATATCCCGCCATGACGAGCTTGTTCCGATCCTCCGCAGTCTTTCCGAAAAGGTCTCCTGGCGGCTGAAGAAAGATGATATCGCCGGCCAGACCGTGGTTCTCAAAATGAAGACGGCGGACTTCAAGCTGCGCACCCGCAATCGCAAACTTGAAGACCCGACCCGGCTTGCCGACCGGATATTCCGTACCGGGCTGGACCTGCTGGAGAAGGAAACGGACGGCACGAAGTTTCGCCTCATCGGGATCGGCGTCACCGACCTTTGCGACCCCGCGCGCGCAGATCCGCCCGACCTTATCGATGAGCAATCGGGTCGTAGGGCCGCAGCCGAAGCGGCAATGGACAAGTTGCGCGACAAGTTCGGCAAAGGCACCGTCCAGACCGGATATACGTTTGGCGGCAAGCGCGATCACTAATACGTGAGGCTGCCTCAGGGTTCCTTATATCAAGTTTTCCTTAAGCTTCACCGACTAGGCTTCGGCTTCAAGTATTGCGTATCGGTTGAGTCATATGTTGTCGCGTCTCGTTTTTGGCCTCGGCTTGCTGTCGGCCACCGCGCTCGTGCATCCCGCTCTCGCGGCGGATGCACGCACGCTGCAGATCTTCGTATCGAAGGATGCGCAGTCGCTTACGCTCTACGACGGCACAGAGGTCGTGGCGACCTCGAAGGTTTCGACGGGGAAGCCGGGCCATACGACGCCGAGCGGCATCTTTTCCGTCATCGAGAAGCAGAGATATCACGAATCCAACATCTATTCGGCTGCGCCGATGCCGTTCATGCAGCGGCTGACCTGGTCTGGCATCGCGCTTCACGAGTCGAATTCCGTGCCGCGCTACCCAGCATCGCATGGCTGCGTCCGAATGCCGGCAGCCTTCGCCAAGCAGCTCTACAAGATGACGGCAATGGGCGTTCCGGTTGTCATTACCGACGCGGAAGTAACGCCGGAACCGATCGATCACCCGACGCTCTTCCGGCCGGATATGCCGGAGCCGCCAGCACTGCTTTCCGACGCTTCGCTGAGGCCGACGATCGGGCAGGCTCCCGTTCAGGTCGCCATGAACGACGTTGCGCCACCGCCTGCACAAATGCCGGCAGCGAGCGCTCCCGCAAACGACACACCGATCCGTATTCTCATTACGCGCCGCAGTCTGCGCGAGGAGATCATCGACCTTCAGACATATCTCAACGAGCTCGGATTTGCCGCGGGTGAACCGGATGGCCTCCTCGGGTCGGCAACGCTTCAGGCAATCAGTGATTTCAAGTTGCAGCATCCAGTCGAGCCGACCAACGACAAGTCACCGGCAAGTGACGCGCTCATTAAGGCGGTCTATGCCGCGGCGGGCAAGGGAGCGCCGCCGAACGGCGTCATCATGGTTCGCCAAGGCTTCCAGCCGGTTCTTGAAGCGCCGATCTCGATCGAGAACCCGGGCCTTGCCCTCGGTACGCATTTCTTCTCTGTCCACAACGTCGATTTCGAAACCGGCTCGGCGGACTGGATGGGAGCGACGCTTCCCAACACACTCGCCCGCGCGATCATGAACCGGCTCGGCATTAGCAGCCTGGAAAGCTCGATCATATCAGGCACGCCGATCGCCAATGCGCTGAGCCGTATCGATATTCCTGAGGAGGCGCGGCGGAAGATCGACGCCATGCTGACCACCGGCTCGACGTTGACAATCTCAGACACCGGCCTCGGACCGGAGACCGGCGAAGGAACCGACTTCATCACCCTTACAAGAGGCTGACGTCAGACCAGCTCGACGTCGATGACGCCGGGCGCTGCGCGCAGTGCGGCAGCAATCTCCGGCGTGATACGATATTTCTGCGGAAGCTCGACTTCCACCTCGCGCTTGCCTTCCTCCTTGATCACGATGAAGGAGACAAGGCCATCGCCCTTGGCATTGAGGTGTGCCGCGACGGCACGAAGCGGCCCGGAATCGCGCACGTAGACGCGCAGGGCCTTCTGCATCTGCAGCGATTTCTCTTCCAGCGACTGAATGGTCTGCAGGCGAAGGCCGATGCCTTCCGGCCGCTCTTCCCCTGTCGCCGTGATAACGAAGGACTTTCCGGACTCCAGCACGTCGCGATACTGGTTCAACATCTCGGAGAACAGAACGGCTTCGAACTGACCCGAGGAGTCGGAGAACACGATGATACCCATCTTGTTGCCGGTCCTGGTCTTGCGCTCCTGCTTGGAAATGACGGTGCCCGCAAGGCGGCCGTTGCTCGCGCCCTGCTTAACGGCCGCCGAAAACTCGGCGAAGGTCTGCACGCGCATCTTCTGCAGAATGCTCTGGTAGCTATCGAGCGGATGCGCGGTCAGGTAGAAGCCCAGGACCTGGAATTCCTTGAGCAGCTTTTCCGAGGCCAGCCACGGCGAAAACGGCGGCAGCGAGATTCTCTCTGGGCCGGATGAAAGAGCGCTGCCGAAGATATCCGACTGGCCGCTCAGCTTGTTTTCCTGCGCACGCTGGGCGTAGCCCATGATGCGGTCGAGCCCGCCCGCCAGTTGCGCGCGGTCGAGCCCGAAACAATCGAAAGCACCGGCGAAGATCAGGCTTTCCAGCACGCGGCGGTTCACCTGTCGCGGATCAATGCGCAGGCAGAAATCCTCAAGGCTCGCGAATGGGGTGCCACCGCGGACCTCCACGATATGATCGACAGCCGATTCGCCGACCCCCTTCAGCGCCGCCAGCGCGTAGTAGATCCTGTTGTCGCCGGTCTCGAAATGGCGGAACGAGGTCTGTACCGAAGGAGGGATTACCTCGATGTCGAGACGCTTGGCGTCCTGCCGGAAGTCGTTGACCTTTTCGGTGTTCGACATATCGAGCGTCATCGACGCGGCGAGGAACTCGACCGGATAATGCGCCTTCATATAGGCGGTCTGGTAGGAAACGATCGCGTAAGCGGCGGCGTGAGACTTGTTGAAACCGTAGTTGGCGAACTTGGCGAGCAGGTCGAAGATCACATCGGCTTGCGGCTTCTTCACGCCGTTCTTGACGGCGCCATCGACGAAGCGCTCGCGCTGCTGGTCCATCTCCGCCTTGATCTTCTTACCCATGGCGCGACGCAGAAGGTCGGCTTCACCGAGCGAGTAGCCCGACAGGACCTGGGCGATCTGCATCACCTGCTCCTGGTAGACGATAACCCCCTGCGTTTCCTTCAGCAGGTAGTCGATCGTCGGATGGATCGACTCGATCTCTTCCTCGCCGTGCTTGCGGGCATTGTAGACCGGGATGTTTTCCATCGGGCCTGGGCGATAAAGCGCCACGAGTGCGATGATGTCCTCGATGCAGTCCGGCTTCATGCCGATCAGCGCCTTGCGCATGCCCGCACTTTCAACCTGGAACACGCCAACCGTTTCGCCGCGCGAGAGCATCTCGTAGGTCAGCTTATCGTCCAGCGGGATCGAGGCAAGATCGACCTTGATGCCACGCTTGGCGACGAAATCGACGGCGACCTTCAACGTGGTCAGCGTCTTCAGCCCGAGGAAGTCGAACTTGACGAGGCCGGCCTGCTCGACCCACTTCATGTTGAACTGGGTGACAGGCATGTCGGAACGCGGATCGCGGTACATCGGCACCAGCTTCGACAGCGGGCGGTCGCCGATGACGATACCGGCAGCGTGGGTCGATGCGTGGCGGTAGAGACCTTCAATCTTCTGGGCGATATCGAGCAGGCGGGCGACGACCGGCTCCTTGTCGGCCTCCTCCTGCAGCTTCGGCTCTTCCTCGATCGCCTTCGACAGCGGCGTCGGGTTGGCCGGATTGTTCGGCACCAGCTTACAGATCTTGTCGACCTGACCGTAGGGCATCTCCAGCACACGGCCGACGTCGCGCAGCGCCGCGCGGGCCTGCAGCGAACCGAAGGTGATGATCTGCGCGACCTGTTCGCGGCCGTACTTGCGCTGCACATAACGGATCACCTCTTCGCGGCGGTCCTGGCAGAAGTCGATATCGAAGTCGGGCATCGAGACGCGTTCCGGGTTGAGGAAGCGTTCGAAGAGCAGCGAGAAGCGCAAGGGATCAACGTCAGTGATCGTCAGCGCGTAGGCAACGAGAGAGCCTGCACCGGAGCCGCGGCCCGGGCCGACGGGGATGTCATGCTGTTTTGCCCATTTGATAAAGTCCGAAACGATGAGGAAGTAACCCGGGAATTTCATGCGCTCGATGACGCTCAGCTCGAATTCCAGGCGCTCGCGGTAATCCTTCTCCTCATAGCCGGGCGACATGCCGAGAGTGGCAAGGCGCTTATCCAGCCCCTCCTCCGCCTGCCGGCGCAGTTCGAGTGCCTCTTCGCGTTCCGCCTCCTCGGGATCGGCGGTGGCGCCGGTGAAACGCGGCAGGATCGGCTTGCGCGTCTTCAGGATGAACGAGCAGCGCCGCGCGATCTCGATGGTGTTTTCCAGCGCCTCCGGCAGATCCGCAAACAGCTTCGCCATTTCGGCGCGGCTTTTCAGGTAGTGATCAGGCGTCAGGCGAAACCGGGTATCATCCGAAACGATGGCGTTGTGGGCGACGGCCATCAGGGCGTCATGCGCATCATAGTCGTCACGGGTCGGGAAAAAGGCTTCGTTGGTGGCGACCAACGGCAGGTCGTGCTCATAGGCAAGGCCGACGAGCTTCTGCTCATGGCGCTTGTCGTAAGTGCCGTGCCGCTGCAACTCAACATAGAGCCGGTCACCGAAATGGCGCTTCAGCAGCAGGAGGCGTGCCTCCGCCTGGGCGGCATGCCCATCCTTCAGCGCCACGTCGACCGGCCCCGTCAGGGCGCCGGTCAAAGCGATCAGGCCGTCGGTGCCGATCTCGTCGAGCCAGGAGGCACGAATGTGGATCGATTGACCGTTGCCCTCGCCGCCGAGATAGGCGCGGCTGACAAGGTCCACCAGCAGCTCGTAGCCGGCGTCGGTGGCCGCAAGGAGCACCAGCGACGGCAGCTTGGCGAGCGCCTGCTGGCCGCCGCGCCGTTCCGTCTCCAGTCCATCCTCCATGTCGATCGAGACCTGGCAGCCGATGATCGGCTGAAGGCCCTCGTCCATCGCCTTCTGTGAGAATTCGAGGGCGACGAACAGGTTGTTGGTGTCGGTGATCGCTATGGCCGGCTGGCTGTCGCCCGACGCCTTGTAGAGGATCTTCTTAAGCGGCAGCGCACCTTCAAGGAGCGAATAGGCCGAGTGGACCCGAAGGTGAACGAAGCCCGGCGTACCACCGATGAAACCGCCTTCCGCGTCTTTCTCCGCACCCGCCATGACATGCCTTCCGATCACCTGAATCAATCAGGTCTATTCTCAGCATTGAGGGGTTGATGTCCAGACAAGGGCTGCGCTCGGACCGCATGGCAGCCATGCGGTCCCCGGAATTCTTACATTGCCATGCAGATAAGCGAGAAGCTGGCAACGAACATTGCGATGGAGGTGAATGCTGCGATATCACGGATCAAGTCAGTCATTTGGCTCTCCTGTTCTCTTATGTTTTTAATTTGTTCCGCTATTGTTCTATTGTCAACAGGATTCTTTTCCGTTTTGCTGACCGCATGGTGATGGGAGAAAAGCATGTTTAAGTTTGTATTAATTGCTGGATTGGCTCTATCGGCGGCGTTTACCGCTCGAGCCGAGCAAATCGATCCCACGCGGATCGTCGACGCGGCGACGGGGGATTGGGATGGCGATGGGCGTGCGGACCTCGCGCTGCTGGTTGCTCCCGAGGAGGGCGCCAACTATGATCAAATCGGCATCTACCTCTATCTTCGTGACAGCGACCACGAACTTCTGCGGCTTTCGCTGGCCGCACCAAACAAGATCTGGGGCAGCACCAATGCGGACGGCGTCTTCGGACAGGAACCGTCGTTGAAGGCCGTCGGCAAATCCTCCATCGCCGTACACTCACAGAACAGCGCGATCGGGCGCGATCGCTGGGACCAGACGCTGACGGTGGCCTATCGGAACAAGCAGTTCGTCGTTGCCGGCTATACCTACAACCACTACGACACGCTCGACCCCAATGCCGCCGGCTCCTGCGACTACAATGCACTGACCGGCAAGCTGCAGAAGGATGGCAAGGATGTCAAAGCCGAGCCACGTGTCCTCCCGATCGCTGAGTGGAACGACGACACTGGACAAACGATCTGCGGACCGTGAGGCTTGTTCTTATTTTGTTCTTTACATTTAATAGCGTTGTTGAGACGCTGTCGAGCGGAGGGAACGCCATGGATATTGTCGCATTGAACAGTTTCATCGTCGAGGCGAAGGCGAATACCTATGTCGGTGGCGGAAGCCCTGTGCCCGCCTGCCGGACAGGATCGCGCGACATCGGATATCAGCGCGGCGCCTGGCGCTATCTCGACAGCTATTTCGGCGGCGCAGATTTCGCCGGGCAAGAAGTGGTCTGGCTGGAGAGCGAACCGGTCTGGGCGATGAACTACTTCGGACGCATCGTCGAGCATTCGCTGATCGACGGAGAACGGGCGGGAACGGTGATCAAGGCTGCACTGTCAAAAATGTATGCCGAATATCGGCGCTTCCTCGGCGGCATGGAGTTCGAGCACGCCTTCGGTTACTATGCCGATCAAAGCATAGGGGACTGCAGCCATTTCAGCGGTCGCGAAGTGATCGTCGTGAACGAGCGCAGAGCCTACGAATTGGACTACCGTGGCGGTCTCATCCACCCCTAATCAGAAATCCACGACCTTGCCGTCGGCGATAGTCACGCGGCGGTCCATGCGCCCGGCGAGTTCGTGATTGTGGGTCGCGATCAGCGCCGCCAGGCCTGATTGACGCACCAGCGCTTCAAGCGCGTCAAAGACATAGCTTGCCGTTTCAGGATCAAGGTTGCCAGTCGGCTCGTCCGCCAGCAGCAGGCTTGGCGCATTCGCGACGGCACGCGCAATCGCCACACGCTGCTGCTCGCCACCGGAAAGCTCTCCGGGGCGATGCGCGCCGCGATGGCCTATGCGCATATAATCGAGCAGCTGGCCGGCTCGCTCCTTCGCTTCCTTACGCGGCAGCCCTGCGATCATCTGCGGCATCATGATATTCTCGATCGCAGAAAATTCCGGCAGCAGGTGGTGGAATTGATAGACGAAGCCGATTTCGCTGCGGCGAATCGCGGTGCGCTTATCGTCCGGCAAACCATCGCAGGCCTTTCCGTTGATGATCACCTCGCCGCCATCGGGGTGCTCAAGCAGGCCGGCAATATGTAGAAGCGTCGACTTGCCTGTGCCTGACGGCGCGACAAGGGCGACGATTTCGCCGCTGTTCAGCGTGAAGTCCGCACCCTTGAGGATCGAGAGCAGCGTCTCGCCCTGACCATAGTGGCGCTCGACACCGGAAAGCTTGAGAACGGTATTCCGCTTCATGAAGAGAGCATTCCTTATTCGTAGCGCAGGGCCTGCACGGGATCGAGCTTGGAGGCTCGCCATGCCGGGAAGATGGTGGCGAGGAAGGACAGGGTCAGCGCCATGATCACAACTGAAAGCGTCTCTCTCATACTCATTTCCGCAGGCAGCTGGCTGAGGAAGTAGAGTTGCGGGTCGAACAGCACCGTGCCGGAAACCCAAGAAAAGAACTCGCGGATTTTCTCGATATTGATACAGACAACGACACCAAGCAGGACACCGGCTATCGTGCCGACGACACCGATCGCCGCACCCGTCATGAAGAAGATGCGCATGATCGCGCCAGAGCTCGCGCCCATCGTGCGCAGGATCGCGATATCGCTGCCCTTGTCCTTCACCAGCATGATGAGGCCGGAAATGATGTTCAGCGCCGCAACGAGGACGATGAGCGTCAGGATCATGAACATCACGTTCCGTTCAACCTCGAGCGCCGAGAAGAAGGTCTGGTTGCGTTGGCGCCAGTCGGTAATCGCAATTTGCCGACCGGCTGCGGCCTCGACCTTCGGCCGCATATTGTCAATGTCGTCGGGATTGTCGACGAAAAGCTCGATGGATTGAACTAGGCCCTCGGCATTGAAATAGAGCTGCGCTTCCTCAAGCGGCATGTAGATGATCGTCGCGTCGTATTCCGACATGCCGATCTCGAAAATGCCGGAGACCTTGTAGGACTTCACCCGCGGATTGACGCCCATCGGTGTGACGTCACCTTCCGGTGATATCAGCGTAATGTTGTCGCCTGCCTGGAGGCCGAGTTGGGCAGCCATGCCCGAACCGATCAACACGCCCTGCCCGGCGGCAAAACCGACCAGATCACCGGACTTGATATTACCGGAGACGGTCTTCACCTTTTCCAGGTCTTCAGGTCGGATGCCGCGTACCAGCGCGCCCGTGCCCGCACCGCCCTGACCTGAGGCCAATGTCTGGCCCTCGACCAGCGGCAGCGCAAGCTTAATGCCCGGCACGCCGGCAAGCTTGTCGGTCAACGCCGGATAGTCCGTGAACGGAGTATCGACGGGCTGAACGATCATGTGACCGTTGATGCCCAGAATGCGGGAGATCAGCTCCGTGCGGAAGCCGTTCATGACAGCCATGACGATGATCAGCGTCGCAACGCCGAGCATGATGCCGATGAAGGAGAAACCGGCGATCACCGAAATGAACGCCTCCTTGCGGCGGGCGCGCAGATAGCGCCACGCCACAAGCCGTTCGAAGGCGGAAAATGGCCGGCTGGCCGGCGCCGAGCCGGATTTAGAACCCTGCTGGCTCACCGCTACATCTGCCATCCTGCCTCCCGCCTTCTTAGCCCAAGAGCTTGTTGATCGCCGCGTCGATGGTCATCGTTTCGCGGGCGCCCGTTTTGCGGTCCTTCACTTCGACTTCGCCGCTCGCGACCGCACGCGGGCCGGCGATGATCTGCAGCGGAACACCGATCAGGTCGGCGGTCGCAAATTTCGTTCCGGCGCGATCGTCCGTATCATCGTAGAGGACGTCCTTGCCGGCATTCGAGAGCGCCGCATAGATCTTCTCGCAGGCTGCATCGCACGCCGCATCACCGGCCTTCATGTTGATCACGACCGCATCGAACGGCGCTACCGACGCCGGCCAGATGATTCCGTTCTCATCATGCGATGCTTCGATGATGGCGGGAACAAGGCGGGTCGGGCCAATCCCGTAGGAACCCATGTGGACCGTATGTTCCTTGCCATCAGGACCTTGCACTTTCGCGCCCATCGGCTCGGAATACTTCGTGCCGAAGTAGAAGATATGACCCACTTCAATGCCGCGCGCAGAGAGACGCTCGCCTTCCGGAACGGCGTTGAACGCCGCTTCGTCGTGCATCTCCGATGTGGCGGCATAAAGCGACGTCCACTTGTCGAAAACAGCCTTCAGGCCCTCGACGCTGTCGAAGTCGGTGCCTTCAGCCGGGATATCGAAGTTCACGAAGTCCTTGTGGCAGAACACTTCGGATTCGCCGGTGTCGGCCAGGATGATGAATTCGTGGCTGAGATTGCCACCGATCGGACCAGTGTCTGCACGCATCGGGATCGCACGCAGGCCGAGGCGATCGAACGTCCGCAGATAGGCGGTGAACATCTTGTTGTAGGAATGCTCCGCACCTTCGCGAGTCAGATCGAAGGAATAGGCGTCCTTCATCATGAATTCACGCGAGCGCATGGTACCGAAGCGCGGGCGGATCTCGTCGCGGAACTTCAGCTGGATGTGATACAGGTTGAGCGGCAGGCTCTTGTAGGACTTCACGTAGGACCGGAAGATATCCGTGACCATTTCCTCGTTCGTCGGGCCGTACAGCATCGGGCGATCCTGGCGGTCCGTGATGCGCAGCATCTCCTTGCCATAGGCGTCGTAGCGACCGCTTTCCTGCCAGAGCTCGGCGGACTGCAGCGTCGGCATCGACAGTTCGATCGCGCCGGCGCGATTCTGCTCATCGCGGATGATGTTGTTGACCTTGTCGAGAACGCGCTTGCCGAGGGGCAGCCAGGAATAGATGCCCTGCGACTGCTGCCGGATCATGCCGGCGCGCAGCATCAGCCGATGAGAGACGATTTCCGCCTCCTTGGGATTTTCCTTAAGGATGGGCATGAAATAGCGAGACAGGCGCATGGCGAATTCCAGAACTGTTGAGACACCGCATGTCGCGGAATCGAAGGCGGATCACAAATATTGGCAGCGTTCATAGCTGCTTCGCGAAAGGAAAGAAACCCGCCACGGGCTGAAGCGGTCTGCCGTTAAAGCAAGTTCGCACCCGCGAAGCAGACAAAGTAAGAAAAAGGCGAAATTATAATGGTTTGTACGATATTCTTATGAACAGAAAAAATTTGCTGGAGTGTAGCAAAAATGCAAAAAAACCTGATGACAAAGCCCATTCTTTGAGCTAGCTTTAGCCCACAAAACAGGCAGGGAGCTAAATTCCTGCCGATTTCGCGGTCAAGTCTTGGGAGGATCAGATCTTAGGCGCGCTCGTCGCAGCCCCGGCAACGGATAAGGATCACGCGATACTTAAAACAAGGCTTTCAGCCTTGTTTTTTTTTGGCTTTTCTCAACCACGTTCTGCCATCCGAGCCCCTCGCTGCCGTTGCGTGAGGCCTCGCCTGCCGTTACGGCAACTCCATGCCGCAACTTCATGACATGTGTGTGACAGCGAATATCTGTATCCGCCCAAAAACTGGGCAAACGCCCTAAACGTTTGAGAACGATGGGCCAATCTGCGGCAGGGCGTCGAAACCCCAACCGAAGTAATTCGAAGCGATATACCAGAGCCCGTAGATGACAGCCGAGATGATCGTCGTCATCGAAAAGACGAATACCGGCCGAAACCGGCTCGGGGCGCTGTGTACGGTCCCCAACACGATATCGTTATCTTCCGCTTGCGTGCGCAGGCCAATCGGCAGGACGGCAAAGAGCGTGATCCACCAGACGATAAAGTAGACGGCAAAGCCCTGTAGAAATATCTGCAGCATCGAATTGTCCCGCTAGGCTCTCTGCGACTGCGGTGCTTATAAGCCGAAATGTCCGTTAACTCAAAGCCGGTTCGGACCCCAATGACGGTTTTTGCCGCGTCTCGGTCACTCTGCCGCAGCCCGCTCAGACCTGCTCCAGCTCGATCAGGGTGCCGAAAAAATCCTTCGGATGCAGAAAGAGCACCGGCTTTCCATGGGCGCCGATCTTCGGCTCACCATTGCCGAGCACTCTTGCACCACCTTGCACCAGTTGGTCGCGAGCGGCGAGGATGTCGGCAACTTCGTAGCAGATATGGTGCATTCCTCCAGATGGGTTCTTCTCCAGGAAAGCAGCGATCGGCGAGTCCGCTCCCAGCGGCTCCAGCAGTTCGACCTTGGTATTCGGCAGCTCCACGAAGACGACTGTGACGCCGTGCTCCGGCAGAGCCTGCGGGGCAGAGACAGTTGCGCCGAGCGTGCCCCGGTAGGCGGCCGTTGCGGCCGCAAGGTCCGGAACGGCGATGGCGACATGGTTGACCCGGCCGAGCATGGGTCAGACCTTCGTAACAAAGACCGTGACCACAGGCTTTTTGCCCCAGGTCTGGTTTGCGGTTGCGCGGATCGCACGGCGGACCGACTCCTGCAGCAGGTCGAGATCCTTCCGGCGTGCCCGCGGTATGCTCTCGATGGCGCCGACAGCAGCGTCGTAAAGCGTATCTTCCATATCGTCGCCCTCGTCGTCGTAGACAGGCAGACCGATCGCAACGAGGTCCGGATCGCCGACGATATCGTAGCGGCTGTCGATCACGACGTTGACGGCAACGTGGCCGACATAGGAGAGCTTCTTGCGCTCGCCAATGCCCATCTCGTCGAAATCCCCGATGAGCGAGCCGTCCTTATAGATACGGCCGTGCGGCGCCTCGTCGACAACCTCGACTGGTCCTGGTGCCAGACGAAGAATGTCGCCGTTGCGCACGCGCGGCACGATCGGGATGCCGGATTGCTCCGCCAGTTCCTTGTGCGCCGTCAGGTGCGTCGCCTCGCCGTGCACCGGCACGACGATCTTCGGCCGCGTCAGCTCATACATCTTCTGCAGCTCGTTGCGGCGCGGATGTCCGGAAACGTGAACAAGGGCTTCGTTGTCGGTGATGACATGGACACCCTGCTCGATGAGGCCGTTCTTGATGTCCTGGATCGCCTTCTCGTTGCCCGGGATGGCGCGGGAGGAAAATACGACGATATCGCCTGCTGCAAGCGCCACGTTGCGCATCTCGTCACGCGACAGCTTCGCAAGGGCCGCGCGTGGCTCACCCTGGCTACCGGTCAGAATGACGACAACCTTGTCGCGTGGGACGTAACCGTATTCCTCCTCGGAAATGAACGGCTTGATGCCCTCCATCAGGCCGATATCGCGGGAAACGTCGACCACGCGCTTGAGCGAACTGCCAAGCAGTAGTACCTCGCGGCCCTCAGCCTCGGCCGCCTCGGCTACCGTTCGGATACGGCCGACGTTCGATGAGAACGTCGTCACCGCAACGCGGCCCTCGGCGTTCTCGATGATCTTGCGCAGGCTCTCGGAGACGTCCTTCTCGGATGGCGATACACCATCCCGCAGGGCATTCGTGGAATCGCACATCAACGCCAGAACGCCTTCATCGCCAAGCTGGCGAAAACGGGTCTCGTCCGTCAGCGGACCGAGCGACGGCTCATGGTCGATCTTCCAGTCGCCGGTATGGATCACATTGCCGAGTGGCGTGCGGATCACCAGCGACATCGGCTCGGGAATGGAGTGGTTGACCGCCACGCCTTCGACGCTGAAGGGGCCGGCATTGACGGTGTCGCCCGCCGTAAACAATGTCACCGGGATCTCCCCGATGGCCGACTTTTCAAAGTTGCGCTTCGCCTCGAGCAGGCCAGCCGTAAAGCTAGAGGCATAGACCGGCACATTGAGACCGGGCCATAGATCGGCGAGCGCGCCGTAGTGGTCCTCGTGCGCATGCGTGATGAAGATCGCCTTCAGGCTCTTGCGCTCGGTGGCGAGATAACGAATGTCCGGCAGCACAAGATCGACACCAGGCAGATCAGGCCCCGGGAAGGTAACGCCGCAGTCAACCATGATCCACTGGCGGTGCGTCGGTGGGCCGTAGCCGTAGAGGGCGAGATTCATTCCTATCTCGCCAACGCCACCCAACGGCAGAAATACCAATTCGTCCTGCTTCGCCATATTATTCTTTTTTCCAATCAACCAAAGAAGACGTCGCCGGCGGCAATCGTCATCATCCTGCCTGCGCCAATATCGAGCATCAACAGGCCATTATCATCAATTCCGGCGAAGTGGCCGGAAATCGACCGGTCCGGCAGGTTCACCGTTATCTTTTCGCCAATGCCGCAGGCGACCTGGCGCCAGCGTTCCGTGATTTCGCGCACGCCGCGGCCCCGATCCCATGCTTCCAGGACTTCGGCCATCGATGCAAAAAGATGGGCGAAAACCTCTTCGGGGGAAGCAGAGCTCCCTTGCTCACGCAGGCAGGTCACCGGATAGAGCGGGTTGTCAGGCATGAATGCGACGTTGATACCGATGCCTATGACGAGCGCATGGCGTCCCTCCGACAGGGCTTCGCCTTCCACGAGAATGCCACAAGTCTTCTTGCGTCCGATCAGGATATCGTTCGGCCACTTCACTTCCAGCGGCTCGGCCGTATGCGGGAGCACACGGCGAACGGCCTGATGCACGGCGACGGCAATTGCCAACGGCAGCGAGCCGAGGCGCTCCATGGGCGCCGGATCGATGAGAAGAAGCGAGGCGTAGAGATTGCCCCGCTCTGAAACCCAGGGGCGTCCCCGGCGGCCACGGCCGCCGGTCTGTTTTTCCGCCGTGATCCAGAGGTGACCGCGGTCCCCTGCCCGCGCACGGGCAAGGCATTCACTGTTCGTGGACGACGTCTCCGGCAGAGCCTCGTGCCTGAAATCGTCGAGCGATATCCGGCGCCGTGCCTCGGAGTTCATCAAAAGAGTGTCGCAGCTGCAAGCTCGGCCGCACCGCCAATCGGACCGCCGATGATGACATAGGCGAGAACGAAGAGGCCGGAGAGACCAAAGACGAGACGGAGCGAGCCCGAAACGCGAGCGAACTCGCCCGTGGCTTCATCGAACCACATCAGCTTGATGACGCGCAGGTAGTAGTAAGCGCCGACAACCGATGCAAGAACGCCGATGATCGCAAGAGCGTAGAGCTTCGCCTCTATCGCAGCGACAAACACGAAGTACTTCGCGAAGAAGCCTGCGAGCGGAGGAATGCCTGCCAGCGAGAACATCAGGATGGTCAGTACCGTCGCCATGAACGGATTGGTGGTCGACAGGCCAGCCAAGTCGTTGACTTCCTCGACAACCGTGCCGTCCTTGCGGCGCATCGACATGATGATCGCAAAGCTGCCGAGCGTCATGACCATGTAGATGACCATGTACAGCATGACGCCCGAGACGCCGGTCTGATTGCCTGCAGCAAGGCCAACCAATGCGTAACCCATGTGACCGATCGACGAATAGGCCATCAGTCGCTTGATGTTCCGCTGACCGATTGCGGCGAAGGAGCCGAGCAGCATGGAAGCGATCGAAATGAAGACCACGACCTGCTGCCAGTCAGCCACGACCGGCTGGAAGGCAGTGATTACAATGCGGGTCAACATCGCCATTGCCGCGACCTTGGGAGCGCTGGCAAGGAAAGCGGTGACCGGGGTCGGAGCGCCTTCGTAAACGTCCGGCGTCCACATATGGAATGGAACAGCGGAGATCTTGAAGGCGATACCGGCCAGGATGAACACGAGGCCGAAGACGAGGCCAAGCGAACGAGCACCTTCGACAGTCAGGGCCTGAGCGATTGCAGCGAATTGCGTGTGACCGGTGAAGCCGTAGACCAGCGACATGCCGTAGAGCAGCATGCCCGAGGACAGCGCGCCGAGCACGAAGTACTTCAGGCCGGCTTCAGTGGACTTGACGCTGTCGCGGTTGATCGCAGCGACGACATAGATTGCCAGCGACTGCAGTTCGAGGCCGAGATAAAGCGAGATGAGATCGTTGGCCGAAATCATCAGCAGAATGCCCAGTGTGCAGAGCACGAGCAGCACCGGAAACTCGAACTTGTCGAGCTGATTTTCCTTGGCAAGCCCCAGCGACATGAAGAGCGCCGTAATCGATCCGACCAGCGCGGTGATCTTCATGAAGCGGCCGAAGCCGTCCGACAGGAAGACGCCGCCATAGGCAACGCCTTCGCTCGGAAGGAAGATCAGCCAGAGCGCAGCAGCGGCCAGCACGATTATCGCGAGAACGCTGACCATACGGCCGGAGCGCTCTCCCGAGAAGACGCCGATCATCAACAACGCGAGGGCGCCGACCGCGAGGATCAGCTCCGGTATGGAAAGATGCAGGCTTGCGAGAATAGTTTCAGAGGTCATGTCCCAAAAGTCCCGTCATCATTTCATCGACAGCGCAACGTCCTGCGCTGCCTGGACTGCGGCTGTATAGCTATGGATCAGCTGGTCAACCGATGCAGCGGTCACATCGAAGACCGGAGCCGGATAGACGCCGAAGAAGATGGTCAGTGCGATCAGCGGATAGAGGATCAGCTGTTCACGCCGAGAGAGGTCGAGCAGCGCTTTGAGCTTTTCCTTCTCCAGCGCGCCGAAGATGACCCGGCGATAGAGCCAGAGCGCATAGGCGGCGGAGAGGATAACGCCCGTCGCGGCGAAGAGTGCGACCCAGGTGTTGACGCGGAAGACGCCGATCAGGGTCAGGAATTCGCCGACGAAGCCCGAGGTGCCCGGCAGGCCGACGTTCGCCATCGTGAAGACCATCATCGCAACAGCGTATTTCGGCATGTTGTTGACCAGGCCGCCATAGGCCGCAATCTCGCGGGTATGGGTTCGGTCGTAAATCACACCGACGCAAAGGAAGAGAGCGCCGGAGACGATGCCGTGCGACAGCATCTGGAAGATCGAGCCCTGCAAACCCTGCGCGTTGGCCGCAAAGATACCCATTGTCACGTAACCCATGTGGGCGACCGACGAATAGGCAATCAGCTTCTTCATGTCGTCCTGCATCAGCGCCACCAGCGAGGTGTAGATGATGGCAATGACCGACAAAGCGAAGACGAGCGGTGCGAAGAACTCGGAGGCAACCGGGAACATCCCGAGCGAGAAGCGGATCAGGCCGTAGCCACCGAGCTTCAGAAGCACGCCTGCCAGAATGACCGAGCCGGCCGTCGGCGCCTGAACGTGCGCGTCCGGAAGCCACGTGTGAACAGGCCACATCGGCATCTTCACCGCGAAAGACGCGAAGAAGGCAAGCCAGAGCCAAGTCTGCATCTGCGGCGGGAACTTATAGGCGAGCAGCGCCGGAATATCCGTCGTGCCGGCCTGCCAGTACATCGCCATGATGGCGAGCAGCATCAGAACGGAGCCGAGCAGCGTGTAGAGGAAGAACTTGTAGCTGGCGTAGACGCGATCCTTGCCGCCCCAAACGCCAATGATGAGGAACATCGGGATGAGGCCGGCTTCGAAGAACACGTAGAAGAGAACGATATCGAGCGAAACGAAGACGCCGACCATCATCACTTCCAGGATCAGGAAGGCGATCATGTAGTCCTTGAGGCGCTTCTCGATCGACAGCCAGCTCGCCAGCACGCAGAAAGGCATGAGGAAGGTCGTCAGGATCACGAAAAGCATCGAGATCCCGTCAACGCCGAGATGATAGCTGATGCCGGTGCCGAGCCAGTTGTGCTTCTCGACCATCTGGAAACCGGGGTTCGCATTGTCGAAGCCGATCCAGATGAGGAGCGAAAGGACAAAAGTCACGACCGTCGTGATCAGCGAAATGTTGAGCACGTTGCGGCGGCCACTCGGACCGTTTTCATTCATCAGCAGCAGGAGCACCACGCCGACGAGCGGCAGGAAGGTGACCGTTGAAAGAATAGGCCAATCGGTCATCAGAAGGAACTCCCGAGCATCATCCAGGTAACGAGCGCTGCGACACCGATCAGCATGGCGAACGCATAGTGATAGAGGTAGCCCGTCTGCAGACGGACGACGCGGTTGGTGACATCGACGACGCGCGCGGCGACGCCATCCGGGCCGTAGGCGTCGATGACGCCGACATCACCCTTCTTCCACAGGAAGCGGCCAAGGGCCTTGGCGCTGCGGACGAAGAGGAAGTCGTAGAGTTCGTCGAAGTACCACTTGTTCAAGAGGAACTGGTACAGGACGCGGTGCTGCTGAGCGAGAACGCGCGGCGTCGATGGCGACTTGATGTACATGTACCAGGCGGTGACGAAGCCAACGAGCATGGCGATGAACGGGCTGAGGCCAACCCAGGCCGGAACGTGATGGAATTCTTCCAGCAGTTCGTTGTGCTCGGAGGTGAAGAGCGCGCCCTTCCAGAACTCGGCATATTCCTCGCCGTAGAAGCGACCCTCGAAGAGAACGCCTGCGAGAACCGCGCCAGCGGCAAGAATATAGAGCGGCACGAGCATGACCTGGGGAGATTCATGCACGTGGTGCATTACTTCGTGCGAGGCGCGCGGCTGACCAAAGAAGGTCAGGAACGCCAGACGCCAGGAATAGAAGCTCGTGAACAGCGCAGCGATGACCAGAAGCGTGAAGGCGAAACCTGCGACCGGTGAATGCGACGCGTAAGCGGCTTCAATGATGACGTCCTTCGAGAAGAAGCCGGCAAAACCAAACGGCGTGAACGGAATGCCGACGCCGGTCAGTGCCAGCGTGCCGATCGTCATCATCCAGAAGGTCACCGGAATGTGCTTCCGCAGGCCACCCATGTAACGCATGTCCTGCTCGCCATCGACGGCGTGGATCACCGAGCCGGCGCCAAGGAACAGCAGAGCCTTGAAGAAGGCGTGCGTGAACAGGTGGAAGATGGCCGCGCCATAAGCACCGACGCCGAGAGCAACGAACATGTAGCCGAGTTGCGAGCAGGTCGAGTAAGCGATGACACGCTTGATGTCGTTCTGCACGAGGCCAACGGTTGCTGCGAAGAAGGCCGTGATCGCACCGATCGTCGTTACGAAGACGAGCGCATCCGGCGAAAGCTCAAACAGCGGCGACATGCGGGCGACGAGGAAGACGCCTGCGGTAACCATCGTTGCAGCATGGATGAGTGCCGACACCGGTGTCGGGCCTTCCATGGCATCCGGCAGCCAGGTGTGCAGCAGGAACTGTGCCGACTTACCCATCGCGCCCATGAAGAGCAGCAGGCAGGCGCCGGTCAGTGCGTGTGCCTTGTCGAGGTGCATGCCGAAGAGGTTGAGAACGACCTCTCCGCCCTCACCGCCGGCTTCGCCCGGGGCAAAGCTCGCAGCGTTCGCAAAGATGGTGTCGAGGTTGATCGCGCCGAAGAGCACGAACAGGCTCGCAATGCCGAGGATGAAGCCAAAGTCGCCGACGCGGTTGACCACGAACGCCTTGATCGCAGCGGCGTTTGCCGACGGCTTCTTGAACCAGAAGCCGATGAGCAGATAGGACGCCAGACCAACGCCTTCCCAGCCGAAGAACATCTGGGCCAGATTGTCGGCCGTCACCAGCATCAGCATGGCGAAGGTGAAGAGCGAGAGATAGGCGAAGAAACGCGGACGATGCGGATCATGATGCATGTATCCGATCGAATAGACGTGCACCAGGGTCGAGACCGTGTTGACGACGATCAGCATGACGGAGGTGAGCGTATCGACGCGTAGCGACCAGGATACGTCGATGCCGCCGGACTGGATCCAGCGCAGCACTTCGACCTTGATCGGGCCGCCTTCGTGGTGGCCCATGCCGATGGTCATGAAGACATACCACGACAGCACCGCAGCGATGATCATCAGGCCGCAGGTAACGTATTCCGATGCCTTGGCGCCGATCGCGCGGCCGAAGAGGCCTGCGATGATCGCGCCAATCAGGGGAAGAAAGACGATAGCCTTATATAAAAACATAGCCTTATCAGCCCTTCATCATATTGACGTCTTCAACGCCGATCGAGCCGCGGTTGCGGTAGAAGACGACGAGAATTGCAAGACCGATAGCCGCTTCAGCCGCAGCAACGGTCAGAATGAACAATGCGAAAACCTGGCCGACGATGTCGTTCAGGAACGACGAGAAGGCGACCATGTTGATGTTGACCGCAAGCAGAATGAGCTCGATCGACATCAGGATAACGATGATGTTCTTCCGGTTCAGGAAGATACCGAAGACGCCGAGCGTGAAGAGGATGGCGCTGACCGTCAGGTAATGGGAAAGTCCGATGACCATTGTATTTGTTCCTTAAGCTCGCGCCTGCTTCAAACGCCCTGTCCCGGCTTCACCTTGACCACCTCGACGGCGGTCTTAGGATTGCGGGCAACCTGATTGGCGATATTCTGTCGCTTGATGTTCTGGCGATGCTTGAGCGTCAGCACGATCGCACCGATCATTGCGACGAGCAGCACCAGACCAGCGATCTGGAAGAAGTAGACGTAATTCGTATAGAGCACGTCGCCGAGTGCGGCGGTGTTGGTGCGCTCTGTCAGCGCCGGGATCGGCATTGCCACCGACTTGGCGATTTCCGGCGAGATTACGCTACCACCCACAACGACGATCAGCTCAGCCGCGAGGATCAGGCCGATGATCGCACCGATCGGCGCATATTCGAGAACGCCGGCGCGCAACTCCGTGAAGTCGATGTCGAGCATCATGACCACGAAGAGGAAGAGAACGGCCACGGCGCCGACATAAACGACGAGCAGGATCATCGCCAGGAATTCGGCGCCCAGCAGCAGGAAGAGGCCGGCCGCATTGAAGAAAACCAGGATCAGGAAGAGAACCGAATGAACCGGATTCTTCGACCAGATGACCATGAACGCCGACGCTACCGCGACAAAGGCGAAAAGATAGAAAAATAGAGCCTGCAGACCCATGTTGGTGCCTTTTTCATCTTCCCCCGGGCAGCCGGGAGTTTCCCTGCCCGATGAAGCTTCGCGCGGAAAGATCCAGCAAAGCCTCGGTGCATGTTGACCGGAAGCCGCGCAAGGGGCGGCACTCCGGCATTTCAATTCCGATCAACGGTACGGCGCGTCCAGTGCGATGTTGCGCGCGATTTCGCGCTCCCACCGGTCGCCGTTCTCCAGAAGCCGCGCCTTGTCGAAGTAAAGTTCTTCGCGGGTTTCCGTTGCAAATTCGAAATTCGGACCTTCGACGATCGCATCGACAGGGCATGCCTCCTGGCAGAAGCCGCAGTAGATGCACTTCACCATGTCGATGTCGTAACGAACCGTGCGGCGCGTGCCATCGTTGCGGCGGGGGCCGGCTTCGATGGTAATCGCCTGGGCAGGACAGATCGCCTCGCAGAGCTTGCAGGCGATGCAGCGCTCTTCGCCGTTCGGATAACGACGCAGTGCGTGTTCGCCGCGGAAGCGCGGGCTGACCGGTCCCTTCTCGAAGGGGTAATTGATCGTTGCCTTCTGCTTAAAAATGTACCGGAAGGTCAGCCAGAACGCACTGACGAATTCCTTCAGGAACAGCGAGCTGACCGCGTTGGACAAGCCTGCCATCTTCAACCTCCAATATTGCTTGAAACGAGGGCCGGCATGATCATGCCCAACCCGTCAGCTTCAGCACGAATGCAACGATAACGACCATGGCAAGCGACAGCGGAAGGAAGACCTTCCAGCCGAGGCGCATCAGTTGGTCGTAGCGATAGCGCGGGACAAATGCCTTCACCATCGCAAACATGAAGAACACCAGGCACGACTTCAGCGTAAACCAGATGACACCAGGGACCCAGTTCAGGAACCATACGTCGACTGGCGGCAGCCAGCCCCCGAGGAACAGGATCGTCGTCAACGAGCACATCAGAACGATGGCCGCATATTCGCCGAGCATGAACATCATGTAGAGCGAGGAACCGTATTCGACCATGAAGCCGGCGACGAGTTCCGATTCCGCTTCCGGAAGATCGAAAGGTGGGCGGTTCGTTTCGGCAAGCGCGGAAATGAAGAAGACGATGAACATCGGGAACAGCGCCAGCCAATGCCAGTCGAGGAACGACGCCGGGAGACCCAGGCGCGTGCCGAGGCCGGTCTGCTGTGCATGGACGATATCCGTCAGGTTCAGCGAACCTACGCAGAGCAGAACGGTGACGATAACGAAGCCGATGGAGACTTCGTAGGAAACCATCTGTGCCGCGGAGCGGAGTGCGCCAAGGAACGGGTACTTCGAGTTGGAGGCCCAACCGCCCATGATGATGCCGTACACTTCAAGCGATGAAATCGCGAAGATGTAGAGGATACCGACGTTGATGTTGGCGATGACCCAGCCATCCGCCAGCGGCACGACGGCCCAGGTGGACAGAGCCAGCAGCACGGTCACGAGCGGCGCCAGCAGGAAGACTGCCTTGTTGGCGCCAGCCGGGATCACCGGCTCCTTGAAGACGAACTTCAAAAGATCCGCGAAGGACTGGAAAAGGCCCCACGGACCCACCACATTCGGACCACGACGGAGCTGTACTGCTGCCCAGACCTTGCGGTCGGCCAACAGGATGTAGGCGATGAAGACGAGCAGGCAGACGAGGAGAAGAAGCGACTGACCGACCATGAGAAGGCCGGGCAAGACATAAGTTGAAACAAACGAATCCATAGTCCCCTGCCCTTACTCTGCCGCGACTTTGAAGTTGTTGCGGGCCAATGCCGAGCACTCGGCCATCACTGCCGAAGCGCGCGCGATCGGGTTCGTCAAATAGAAGTCTTTGACCGGCGACGCAAACCCGGATTTGTTCATCTTGCCGGCTTTTTTCGCTACTGCGGCAATTTTGGCGCTGTCGCTTTCGGCGATCTCGTCAAGCGCTGCGAAATGCGGGAAGGCCGCATAGAGCCTTGCGCGCAGTTCGCTAAGCGAATCAAACGGAAGCTTCTTGCCGAGCACGTCGGAAAGCGCACGCAGGATCGCCCAGTCTTCGCGGGCGTCGCCCGGTGCGAAGCCAGCGCGATTGCCCATCTGGACGCGACCCTCGGTGTTGACCCAAATGCCGGACTTTTCGGTGTAGGCAGCGGCTGGCAGGATGACGTCGGCATTGTGGGCGCCGTTGTCGCCGTGCGAGCCGATGTAAACAGTCAGCTTTGCCTTCTTGGCCGTGAAATCAAGCTCATCGGCGCCAAGCAGGAAGAGAACGTCCATCGACGACAGCATTTCTGCAGCGTTGACGCCCTTTGCGCCCGGAACGAAGCCGAGATCGAGGCCGCCGACGCGCGATGCCGCGGTGTGGAGCACGGCAAAGCCGTTCCAGCCTTCGACGACCGCGCCCACCGTGCCGGCAAGCTTTGCGGCAGTTGCGAGAACGCCAGCACCATCGGTGCGCGACAGTGCGCCCTGGCCGGTGAGGATCATCGGCTTCTTGGCATCCGTCAGAACCTTCGCGAAAGCGTGGTTGCCGTCGGCGAGGTCCTTCAGCGTATCCGGGCCAGCGCCGAGATATTCATAGTCGTAGCGTAGTTCGCCAGCTTCACCGATCACGCCGATCGGGAAGTTGCCGCGACGCCAGCGCTTGCGAATGCGAGCGTTGAGAACGGCGGCTTCGAAGCGCGGGTTCGCGCCGATGATCAGCAGCGCGTCGGCCTGTTCGATGCCTTCGATCGTCGGATTGAAGATGTAGCTTGCGCGGCCGAGCGACGGATCAAGTGCCGTCCCATCCTGGCGACAGTCGAGGTTCTCGGAACCGAGCGACTTCACGAGTTCCGACAGAGCGTACATTTCTTCGACGGATGCGAGGTCGCCGGCAATCGCGCCGACCTTCTCACCGCTGGTTGCGGCAACGGCGGCCTTGATCGCGCCAAAGGCTTCGCCCCAAGTCGCAGGCTGCAGGCGGCCATCCTTGCGAACGTATGGGCGGTCGATACGCTGCGTCTTCAGGCCGTCCCAGATGTAGCGGCTCTTGTCGGAGATCCACTCTTCATTGATCTGGTCGTTGACGCGCGGCAGCACGCGCATGACTTCACGGCCACGCGTATCGACGCGGATCGCAGAACCGAGGGCGTCCATGACGTCGATCGATTCGGTCTTGTTCAGCTCCCACGGACGGGCCGTGAAGGCGAAGGGCTTGGAGGTCAGCGCACCGACCGGGCAGAGGTCAACGACGTTGCCCTGCAGCTCGGAGGTCATCGCCTGCTCGAGATAGGTGGTGATTTCGGCGTCCTCGCCGCGACCGATCAGGCCGAGTTCGGAGATGCCGGCAACTTCGGTCGTGAAGCGAACGCAGCGCGTGCAGTGAATGCAGCGGTTCATGACCGTCTTGACGAGCGGTCCGATGTACTTGTCTTCGACGGCGCGCTTGTCTTCCTGATAGCGCGAGCTGTCGATACCGAAGGCCATTGCCTGGTCCTGCAGGTCGCATTCGCCGCCCTGGTCGCAGATCGGGCAATCGAGCGGATGGTTGATCAGCAGGAACTCCATCACGCCTTCGCGGGCCTTTTTGACCATCGGCGTGTTGGTGAAGACCTCAGGAAGTTCGCCATTCGGGCCGCCGCGGATATCGCGCACGCCCATGGCGCAAGATGCCTGCGGCTTCGGCGGACCACCCTTTACCTCAACGAGGCACATGCGGCAGTTGCCGGCAACCGAAAGGCGCTCATGGAAGCAGAAGCGCGGAACTTCAGCACCGGCTTCCTCACACGCCTGAATGAGGGTGTAATGATCCGGAACCTCGATCTCGTTGCCGTCAATCTTCAGTTTTGCCATCGTCACTCAGTCCTGTTTTCCGTTTGCCGGATGGCGGCAAACAAACCCACTTTGCAACAGTTTCGCTGCCAGGCCGGATTCTTATCCCGTTGGCATCGGTGTCGCTCAAATTCTCCGCCAATCCCGAGACCCGGGATCAGCCTCGGGCCTCAATAGTGTCGGGCCCCTGCCCTTTCACTCTTCAGCCTTGACCTTGCTCCGGCCTATTCGGCCGAAAATTCACTTCCGCTTTCGCCCCTTGGCGACCAGGGCCTTGGCTTGGCCCACCCAACCATCACGAGCGATCCGCCCATCAAACCCAAGCTCTGCGTCGATCCGCGCCGCGTCCTCGTCCGACCAGCCGGCGATGACGGCAAAGGAGCGAATACCCTTGCTATTCAACACCTGCTCGATCTTCGGACCGATGCCGGAAATCTGCTTCAGATCGTCAGCCCTGCGAGCGCGCGAAGCGGGCTTGGCCGCGGGCTTTGCGACCGGCTCTGCTGGAACGACAGACAGCTTGACCTTCTCTGCAGCTTTCCTGGCAGGCGCCGGACGAACGTTCTCCGGCCGGATCTCGACCTGCGGCTTACCTTCGTCGGGCGGCGTTTCGTGGAGAACTGCTGCAAGCTTGCTCGTTGCATCGAGCGCCCCCTGCAGCGCGCCGAAAAAAGCGCCCGCCATCTGCGTCGAAAAGCCGAAGCCGATCGCCGTGGCCGCCGCCATTGCCGCAGCCGGGTTGACCATCACAGGCGGCACCGGAAGCGCGCGGGCGTTCTCCAGCATCTCGGCAGCAAGACGGCCGAAGTCGGCCGAGAAATCAGCCGCTCCTTCCTTGCCTATGCTGTCGGACGCCTTCGTCATCAGCTTACTCTGCCGCCTCGAGAACCGCACCGTGATCCAGTGCGCTTGCGGTATACTGGTCGATGCGCGCTTCGATCTCATGACGGAAGTTGCGGATCAGACCCTGCACCGGCCATGCGGCCGCATCGCCGAGCGCACAGATGGTATGGCCCTCGATCTGCTTGGTGACCTGGAACAGCATGTCGATTTCGCGCTTCTGGGCATTGCCCTTGGCCATGCGCTCCATCACGCGCCACATCCAGCCGGTGCCTTCGCGGCACGGCGTGCACTGGCCGCAGCTCTCGTGCTTGAAGAAGGCCGAGATGCGGGCGATAGCCTTGATGACGTCGGTGGACTTGTCCATGACGATCGCAGCCGCGGTACCGAAGGACGAGCCGACAGCGCGCAGGCCGTCGAAATCCATCGGGCAGTCGATGATGTCCTTGGCCGGAACGATCGGGCACGATGCGCCGCCCGGAATAACCGCGAGCAGGTTATCCCAACCGCCGCGGATGCCGCCGGCATGGCGATCGACCAGCTCACGGAACGTGATGCCCATTTCTTCTTCGACCGTGCACGGCTTGTTGACGTGGCCGGAAAGCATGAACAGCTTGGTGCCGACGTTGTTCGGGCGACCGATCGACGAAAACCAGCCAGCGCCACGACGCAGGATGGTCGGAGCAACGGCGATCGACTCGACGTTGTTGACCGTCGTCGGGCAACCGTAGAGACCCATGTTTGCCGGGAACGGCGGCTTCAGGCGCGGCTGACCCTTCTTGCCTTCCAGGCTTTCGAGCAGCGCGGTTTCTTCGCCGCAGATGTAGGCGCCAGCACCGTGATGGACGAAGATGTCCATGTCCCAGCCCAGCTTGTTGTTCTTGCCGAGCAGGCCGTAGTCATAGCACTCGTCGATTGCCGCCTGCAGCGCTTCACGCTCGCGGATGTATTCGCCGCGAACGTAGATGTAGGCAGCGTTCGCACCCATAGCGAAACTCGCGATAACGCAGCCTTCGATAAGCGTATGCGGATCGTGGCGCATGATGTCGCGGTCTTTGCAGGTTCCGGGCTCGGACTCGTCGGCATTGACGACGAGGTAGTGCGGACGACCATCGCTTTCCTTCGGCATGAAGGACCACTTGAGCCCGGTCGGGAAGCCTGCGCCGCCACGGCCGCGAAGACCCGAAGCCTTCATCTCGTTGATGATCCAATCGCGACCCTTTTCGAGGATCTGCTTGGTGCCGTCCCAGTGGCCGCGGCTCATCGCGCCCTTCAGAGACTTATCCTTGAGGCCGTAGATGTTGGTAAAGATGCGGTCTTTATCTTGTAACATGCTTCACCCCTTACCGCGGCTTCTTACCGAAGACTTTAATGTATTCGGCTTCGCCGCCCTTGGCGAGCGCCTTGGCCTGCTTGACCCAGTCGTCGCGCTCGATGCGGCCCTTGAAATTCAGGTATCCGTCGACCCATTCGCGCTCAGCCTTCTTCCAGCCCGCGACCTGCGCGAAGGTGAAGATGCCGATCTCATGCAGTGTCGCCTCGATCTTCGGGCCGACGCCGGAGATCATCTTCAGATCGTCAGGCGTCGCGGGCTTCTCGATGCCCGCCGGGCGGTTCTTGTCGCTGAGGGAGGGCTTGCCAGTAGCAGCGGCCTGTGCGGCCGTCGCCGGCGCCGGCTGCTCTTCGACAGCCTTGACGTTCTTCGCGGCCGCCTTCGGCGCGGTGGCCGGCGTCTTCAGCGCAGCATTGGTCTCGGCGTCGGTGCTCTTTGCACGTGCGGCCTCAGACGGGGGAACCGGGGCTGCGTCAACGGTTGCCGTCGCGGCATCCTCGACAGCCTTCTTGGCGGAAACCCTCTTGGCCTTCGGCTCGTCGGCTACGAGCGTCGTCGGACCACCCTCGGGGGAGGAGAAGTGACGATCAATCTGCGGGCCGGGCGTGATGCTGGCGCCATTGCCGGCTTCGAAGGTATCAATGATCTCTTCGAGACGTTCCGGCGTCAGGTCCTCGTAGGTATCCTTGCCGATCATCACCATGGGCGCGTTAACGCAGGCCCCGAGACATTCGACTTCTTCCCAAGAGAGCGTGCCTTCAGCGTTACGTTCGAAGGGGTGATGATGGATCTTGCTCTTGCAAACGGCCATCAGGCTTTCCGAACCGCGCAGCATGCAAGGCGTCGTGCCGCACACCTGGATGTGGGCGCGCGTGCCGACCGGGTTCAGCTGGAACTGCGTGTAGAAAGTCGCAACTTCGAGAACGCGGATATAGGCCATGTCGAGCATGTCGGCGACCTTTTCGATCGCGGCGCGGGTGACCCAACCATCCTGTTCCTGCGCCCGCATCAACAGCGGGATGACCGCGGATTGCTGACGGCCTGCGGGATATTTCTTGATCGTCTTTTCCGCCCAAACCGCGTTCTCGTCATTGAAGGCGAACGCGGCAGGCTGGAATTGATCTTCGGCTAATCGACGAACGGACATTCTTCCTCACGCCTTGTCAGTTTAGGGTCCCACACTGCGATGCCGTCAGAGACTTCATCTCGCAAGCGTAGGCCGACTGGTCTTTTTGCAAAAACACAACGAACTTGCCGCCGTTCGGAACGGCAGCCTTGATTTCATAGCCCTTGGACAAAAGCTCGCCCATGGAGGCTTTTGCTGTCGGCGGCTGCACCTCGCTCTGGCCCAGCTTTGGACCCATTCCCCCAACCTCCTGGGCGAAAGCTCCGGAGGCAGTGAAAAGAGCGATGGTGGCAAGCGGCAGCAGCTTCATCAGCGGTCCACCTCGCCGAACACGATGTCGAGCGAGCCGAGCACGGCCGTCACGTCAGCGAGCATGTGACCCTTGCAGAGGAAGTCCATCGCCTGCAGGTGGGCGTAACCCGGTGCACGGATCTTGCAGCGGTACGGCTTGTTGCTGCCATCGGCGACGACGTACACGCCGAATTCGCCCTTCGGCGCTTCGACGGCCGCGTACACTTCGCCGGCCGGCACGTGATAGCCTTCGGTGTAGAGCTTGAAGTGGTGGATGAGCGCTTCCATCGAACGCTTCATCTCGCCGCGCTTCGGCGGCACGACCTTACCGTCGATCGACGAAACAGGGCCGGTCTTGGCGCTGCCCATCAGGCGCTCGACGCACTGCTTCATGATGCGAACCGACTGGCGCATCTCGATCATGCGGATCAGGTAGCGGTCGTAGCAGTCGCCGTTCTTCCCGATCGGAATGTCGAATTCGAGATCGGAATAGCATTCGTAAGGTTGCGAGCGGCGCAGGTCCCAAGCGGCGCCGGAACCGCGAACCATCACGCCCGAGAAGCCCCATGACCAGGCATCCGCCAGCGACACGACGCCAATATCGACGTTACGCTGCTTGAAGATGCGGTTGTCCGTGAGCAGGCCTTCGATATCGTCGAGGATCTTCAGGAACGGATCGCACCACTTGCCGATATCCTCGACCAGCTCCGGCGGGAGATCCTGATGGACGCCGCCCGGACGGAAATAGGCCGAGTGCATACGGGCGCCGCAGGCGCGCTCATAGAACACCATCAGCTTTTCGCGCTCTTCGAAGCCCCAGACCGGCGGCGTCATCGCGCCGACGTCCATGGCCTGGGTCGTCACGTTCATGATGTGAGACAAGATTCGGCCAATTTCGGAGTACAGAACTCGAATCAGCTGACCACGAATCGGAATTTCGAGCTTCAGCATCTTTTCGACAGCGAGCGCGAAAGCGTGTTCCTGATTCATCGGCGCGACGTAGTCGAGACGGTCGAAATAAGGGACGGCCTGCAGGTAGGTCTTCGTCTCGATCAGCTTCTCGGTGCCGCGGTGCAGCAGGCCGATGTGCGGATCGACGCGCTCGATGATTTCGCCATCGAGTTCGAGCACGAGACGCAGAACACCGTGCGCGGACGGGTGTTCCGGTCCGAAATTGATCGTAAAATTGCGAACGTTATGTTCAGTCATAGCGACGCGCTCCGCGCTGGCAATTGGCATGAGACGGCAAATAAAGAGGCTTCAAGAAATCCGAGCCTCATCTTTACTTCGCCGCCTTCTCGTCTCCCGGCAGCACATATTCGGTGCCTTCCCAAGGGGACATGAAGTCGAAATTGCGGAATTCCTGCTTCAGCTCGACGGGTTCGTAGACGACGCGCTTGGCGGCATCGTCATAACGCACTTCGACGTAGCCAGTCGTCGGGAAGTCCTTGCGCAGCGGATGGCCTTCAAAGCCGTAATCGGTGAGAAGACGGCGCAGGTCGGCATGGCCGGAGAACGGAATGCCGTACATGTCCCAGGCTTCACGCTCGAACCACTCGGCACCCTTGTAAACCGCGGTTGCCGACGGCACGGACTCGCCGTCAGCCACAGCAACCTTGATGCGGATGCGCAGGTTCTGCTTCGGCGACAGTAGGTGATAAACGACATCGAAACGCTTTTCGCGCTGCGGCCAGTCGACACCGCAGATATCGATCATGCTAATAAAGCCGCAACGTGCGTCGTCGCGCAGGAACGTCAGCAGCGCCAGAATCGTTTCCGGCGTCGCAGTTACGTTCAGCTCGTCATAGCTGATGGATGCATCGAGAAAGAGATCACCACGCATCTCCCGGAGATACGAGGACAGTTCGCTCAAGGCTTCACTCATGACAGTCCTCCGCCCTTAGCGCTCAATCGTTCCGGTTCGACGGATCTTCTTCTGCAGAAGCAGCACCCCGTAGAGCAGCGCTTCCGCCGTGGGGGGACAGCCCGGCACGTAGATATCGACAGGAACGACACGGTCGCAGCCACGCACGACCGAATATGAATAATGATAGTAGCCGCCGCCGTTGGCGCAGGAGCCCATCGAAATGACGTAACGCGGCTCAGGCATCTGGTCGTACACCTTGCGGAGCGCAGGCGCCATCTTGTTGGTCAGCGTGCCGGCAACGATCATGACGTCGGACTGGCGCGGCGAGGCGCGCGGAGCAACGCCGAAGCGCTCCATGTCGTAACGCGGACCGGAGACCTGCATCAGGCCTTCAACGGCACAGCAGGCGAGACCGAACTGCATCCACATCAGCGAGCCGGTGCGGGCCCAGGTAATAAGATCGCGGGTCGACGTAACGAGGAAGCCCTTGTCGGCCAACTCATCGTTGATTTCGCCGAAGAAGGCGCTGTCGCTGCCGATCGGCTTGCCCGTTGCGGGATCAATGATGCCTTTCGGGTGCGGCGCGACGAGCGCCTTGTCGCTTGGGGCTACTCCCATTCCAGGGCTCCCTTTTTCCATTCATAGATAAAGCCGATGGTCAGCACGCCGAGGAAGACCATCATGGACCAGAAGCCGAACCAGCCGATCGCGCCGAACGAAACGGCCCACGGAAAGAGGAAGGCCACTTCGAGGTCGAAGATGATGAAGAGGATCGACACCAGATAGAAGCGGATATCGAACTTCATGCGAGCGTCATCGAATGCGTTGAAGCCGCACTCGAAGGCCGAAAGCTTTTCCGAATCAGGCGCCTTGAAGGCAACGGCAAACGGCGCAATCAGAAGCGCCAGGCCGATCACAAGGGCGATAGCAATGAAGATAGCGATCGGAATATAGGAACTGAGCAGTCCAGTCATCAGGTTCTTCCCTGCTTGCGGGCTGCGCCAGGCGGCGCACCTGGGCAATTGCCCGGCAAGCGAACGTGCGTTGCAACAGAGCCGTGGTTAGCGCAGCCGGGGCCACGGCGCAAGACTTTTAGAGCACCAATTCGACTGTCGAGGCGCGACATTATCAAGCAGATGCAATGATGTCGCGACAAATCCACACAAGTTGATTCAGACTGCATGCCAGCCCGTCGGATATTGCATGGCTAACGGCAAAAGACAAAGTCGCAGCAGAGCGATAACAGCGAAATCGGCGACCACCTAGACGTCAATATAGAGAGGGAGAATGGCGCGAGTGACGGGGCTCGAACCCGCGACCTCCGGCGTGACAGGCCGGCACTCTAACCGACTGAGCTACACCCGCGCATCATGGACAAAAAGACCGGATCAAGCACTATGCAGCGCCTTTCTTGAAATGGCGCGAGTGACGGGGCTCGAACCCGCGACCTCCGGCGTGACAGGCCGGCACTCTAACCGACTGAGCTACACCCGCATTCATTTCAAGCGATCCGGAAGCTTTCGCGTCCGTGTCAAAGCAGCTTCGCCGCTTCGATGAGCGGCTAACTAAGGGGTTCGCATTTGAGTGTCAAGCAGCTTTGGAGACAAAACGATGACAGTCCGCGAATTGTTTTTAGCGAGCCAAGTTCTCCGGGAAAATTCAGAGCATTATTAAAGACGTGCCTTTAGAGCCACGCGGAAATAACCACCTGTCCCTGACGCCCGCCCCGCCTGCCAGCGGTGTCCGGTTTACGCATTTGGCCGTGCCACCACGTTTCTCGCCCAAAGCTGGGGCCGCAAACACTAATTTACCTCGTTTTAATTGAGCTCGGTAGATAACATTCCTCTAAGTTGCTTTGCCGCTTACGCATGATGCGTCAGCGGCGCTTTATCACCCCTGCCTCATGCCCTCGGCAAACCCGATGAAGGCCGCCGAGATTCACAGCATATCTTGCCTACCTCGACGAAAGTGCATCGGGGTCACCGCCCCAGGTGCAATTCGTTGACGATAACGCAGCGTCACGTCGGAGAGCATCTGGTGCAGCCTAACACATCTACGAATCTCGCCTTTCGCGTTGCAACGATTCTGCAGCAACTAGGCATCGAGGGCCTGCCAAGGAATTATGAGCTTATATTCGAGGCGATGACCGGCAACGCGCCTGATCTCGCTCGCGAGATCAGGTCGCTCGGCGCGATAAAGACGCAGGAGGCCCTGGATCGACTTGGCCGCCGGTATCTGCCGCATCATTTCGAGGCCGGTCTGCTTGAAGCACGCTCGAGCCAAGTACAGCAAGAGCTGCAAAGCATCCTGTCCTTGCTCGACGAGGAGAAGTCGGCGCTCTCGCGCTACGGCAGTGTCATCAATCAGGCTGCGCGGATATTCGACAGTAACGATCTAAGCGACAAGGGTGCCCTCACCCATTCGCTCCAATCGGTGAGTTCTGCAACGCACGCACACGCGGCACACAGCGCCATGCTCGCCTCGAAGGTTGTCGAAAAATCGCAGAAGCTCGAAGAGGTGCAGCGGGAGGCAGCCGCCGCGAACGCCGCAAGATTCACCGATCCCGTGACCGGATTGGGCAATCGCCGGGTATTCAACAAGGAGCTCGCGAGAATCTATGAGAAGGCAGGCCTGCCGGACCTGTGTGGAATCGCGTTTGCGGACATCGACAACTACGAGACAATCGCGAGCATTCCGAATCTCATCGAGCCTGTTCTGAAGAAAACGGGTGAATTGATCCGCGCTGTGTTCGGCAAGGAGGATGTTGCCTGCCGATTCGACCGCGGCCGTTTCGGCTTCGTTTTCCGGACCGCCGACGAATCCGAGATCATGCGGCTTGTCGACCGGCTTCGCGATCGCTTGAAGGGAATTTCCGTTGCACACCCGGTAACTGGCAAACAGGCGGCGGTTCTGTCGCTGGCCGTGGGGATATGCATGTCCAAGCAGGCACGCACAGCCGATTCCCTGATGGCCTTTGCCGAACAGGCGCTTGGCATGGCGAAGGCATCGGGCGGAGACAGCGTTTCCGTGCACGGCGTGACCAATGTCGCGACTGTACCCAAGGATTGGCTGATCTATCGTTAGACTTTGCATCGCGGCCAACGGTGTCGCACGTTGTTCGTCCGATAAAGCCTAGCCAAGGTTGCTGAGGGATGGCTATAAGGTCGTTTCGCGGGCCTAAGCCCTAAGACACTGAAGCCATATCCGAGACATCATCATGAAGACACGCGAAGAACGGCAGGCGCAGCGGGCGGGGATGCCGCGCACGCAGTTGAGCGCGCACCATATGGAAAATGCACGGCTGCTGCCGGATCGCGGCGAGCTCTTGTACCGGATCCCGAATGGCGGCGTTGGCGTCGAGGTGGGAGCAGCGTTCGGAGAATACACGGCCGAGATTCTCGAGAAGAACCGGCCCGCGCAGCTTTACCTGATCGACCCCTGGAGCATGGACCGCTACAGTTCGGGGCTCGATCAAATCCACACCCAGTTCAAAGACCAGATCGAGAGCGGGCAACTGCACCTGATGCAGGGAACCTCGCTCGAAAAGCTTGCCGAATTCGAGGACGACTTCCTCGATTGGGCCTACATCGACACGGACCATTCCTTCGAGCTCACCTGGCAGGAACTTCTGCTCTGCGAGAAAAAGGTCAAGCGAACGGGAAGAATTGCCGGGCATGACTTCTGCACCGGCAACACTGTGAAGCCAATCGTCTATGGCGTCGTCGAAGCGGTCACCAAGTTCTGCAAGGACCACGGCTGGCAATTCGAATTCCTGACGGTCGAATCGCACGCGCACTTTTCTTACTGCCTGAAGCGGCTCTGACCGGCTTCAGGCCTTTCCGGCGTATTGCTCGTCGCTGACGTGCTCCATCCAGTCGGCGGCGCTGCCATCAAGTGCTTCCTGAATTGCAATGTGCGTCATCGCGGTATCGGGTGCGGCGCCATGCCAGTGTTTTTCGCCTGGCGCAAACCAGATCGTGTCGCCGGCGCGAATTTCACGAAGAGGGCCGCCTTCGCTCTGCGCGAGACCCTTTCCGGCCGTCACCACAAGGGTCTGCCCTAGAGGATGCGTGTGCCAGGCGGTTCGCGCGCCCGGTTCGAAAGTGACGCTGACCACCCTGACTCGCGCCGGGCTCGGCGCGTCCATCAACGGATCCTGGCGTACCGCTCCCGTGAAATATTCCGCCGGCGCCTTCATTGAGGGCCGCGATCCGCAGGGTTTGAGCTCCATCAGATTTTCCTTTCGAAGATGATCTGGCCAGTTGAGCCGACCGTAAGCCAAGCGTCCCCGGCATCCAAGCGATACCTGCTTGATCGCACGTGCTGTCATGTCAACTTCCTCCGCCGCATCACCAGTCGGAGACTTCGGCGCGTCCGACGATAGGCAACTCGCAAATCACTCGCTCAGCTACGCCATTGCGTCGCTTCTCGGAAGAAATGGCGACGACCGCAACACACCGCCCTATCTCCGCTGCAGGCGCTTGCTCCTTGCCTGGGCGACTGCTAGTGGCGAGGCATTTCATCACGCGGAGGATTTCCATGAAACAGCATTCTTTCGGCCACCTGCCCCATACCGTCACGAATATCGGCTTCGGCGCATGGCAGATCGGCGGCGCCTGGGGCGATGTGAGCGAAGCGGACGGTCGCGATGCGTTGAATGCGGCGCTCGATGCCGGTATGACCTTCATCGATACCGCCGACGTTTACGGCGACGGCCGGTCGGAAAAGATCATCGCCGACGTTCTTGCGACCCGTGGCGGAGAACGGCCGATGGTTGCGACAAAGGCAGGTCGCCGGCTCAACCCGCATGTCGCCGATGGCTACACCAAAGCCAACCTCGAAGGCTTCATCGATCGTAGCCTGAAGAACCTGAGGGTCGACAGCCTCGATCTCGTACAATTGCATTGCCCCCCGACCGAAGTGCTTTATCGCCAGGAGGTCTTCGAAGGCCTGAACGAATTGCAGAAAGCCGGCAAGATCATGGGCTACGGCGTCAGTGTCGAGAAGGTCGAGGAAGCGCTGAAGGCAATCGAATATCCTGGCGTCGTCAGCATCCAGATCATCTACAACATCTTCCGCCAGCGGCCCGATCACCTGTTCTTCCAGGAGGCTCGACGGAGGAACATCGCCGTCATCGCCCGCGTGCCGCTCGCAAGCGGGCTGCTGTCAGGGAAGATCACCCGCGAGACGAAATTTGCGAGCGACGACCACCGCAATTTCAACCGCCACGGCGAGGCTTTCGATGTCGGCGAGACCTTCGCTGGCGTTCCCTTCGAGGTCGGCCTGCAGGCCGTGGAGGAAGTGCGCAAGCTCGTGCCATCAGGCACGACCATGGCGGCCTTCGCGCTGCGCTGGATCCTGATGAGCGATGCGGTCACTGTCGTCATTCCGGGTGCACGCAACGCCGAACAGGCACGCGCCAACGCTGCTGCAGCAAGCCTCGCGCCGCTCTCACACGAAGTGATGGAGGCCACGCGCGAGATCTACGACCGACTGGTCGCCCCTTACGTCCACCAGCGCTGGTAAGGCAGGCATTGCAAGAAAAATGGCCGGGCATAGACCCGGCCATTCTGTTTCTGGCTCAATCAATCTCAGTTCGTACCGACGAGGTTGACCTCGAAGAACAGAGTTTCACCCGAGGAATCATCCACGCCATCATTGTCCGTGACAGCGTAAGCCTTGCCGGAGGCGTCGAAGGCGAAACCTTCCAGCTTGTCGAGGACGTAGCCGTTGGTGGCAGTCTTCAGCTCCGGAAGGAAGTCGTGGGCTTCCGTCTTCTTGACGAGCGGCAACTCGCCTCCAAGCTTGCCGGGCTTCAGATCCGATACCGCGACCTTGTAGAGCTTCTTCAGCTTGGCTGCGTCACCGACGAGGTTGTCGCGCTCGATGATATAGACGCCGTCGCCCTGAGCGGAAATCTCAGACAGACCAACCCAACCGGCTTCGGACTTGTCCAGCGGATAGCGCACGGCGCCCCACTCCGTGCTCTTCGGGTTGTACGAGACGAGCTTTACGAAACCCTTCTCGTCATCCTTCCATTCGCGCTGAACAGCCATCCACAGGGTGGCATCGTCGCCGGAACCGATGATCGTCACGCCTTCGAAGCCGTAGCGGATTTCGTTGGCGGTCAGTTCGCTCGGCAGAGCGATTTCTTCCTTGATCTCGCCCTTCGGGTTTACGTGGTACAGCGCGTGCGGCAAAAGCTTCTCGCTGTTGCCTTCCGAGGCCAGCCAGAACCAGCCCTTCTCGTCGACGGCGATACCCTCGATATCGAGCTTTTGGGCCGGCTGGCCATCGCGCTTGACGGTCAGCGATTCGGTGATGACGGCCGGTTTCTTGGTGGCGTCGATAGTGTAGATCGTCGGCTGCATGCCGAGAACGCTGTCGCTGACGGCAAACAGCTGGCCCGGCTTTTCCGGAACGGCGGCAAGACCCGAAAGTGCTGCAAAGCCGAGCGGATTGCCCTCCTTCTCCGCCGCAACGATCTGCGGATAGGCCATTTCGCCTTCCGCAAGTTGATAGATCATTACGTGGGATCGCGGTCCGCCATCCTTGCCGAGATCGACTTCGTTGACGGTGGCAAACAGATTGCGCGACGGGACGGCCACGCCACCCTCGGGCGAGACGCCGGACGGAAGGATCTGGACGAGTTGCGGTTCCGCGCCGGTATCCTTGTAGACGCCGACGACCGAAGCGCGCTCCGAAAGCAGGAAGATGTATTTCTGGCCGCCGAAGGTCGCGACCTCCAAGCCTTCCGGCTCAACACCCTTGGCGGGAGAGCGCTTGTCCGGATAGTGGCCGATATTGGCGACAGCGCGTTCGAACGAGGCACCGGATTCGTAAAGTACCTTTCCGGTCTTGTCGAAAATCGTGAAGCCGCGCGAGCCGCCTTGATAGTCGCCTTCGTTCGCAACGACCAGACGGTCGTTGTCCAGCCACTTCACGGCGTCGGGCTCGCGCAACACGCCCTTGAGTTCGCCGGTGAACCTCAGCGCGCCGTCGCGCTTGGTATCGATACCCGCGAGATCGACGCTGCCCGCAGGGAAGTGCGCCTTTACCGTTGCGGTCGCCGCGTCGATAATGACGATCTCGTTGTTTTCCTGCAGGGTCAGGGCGATCTCGTTCTGGTCGTTGAAGGAGACGAATTCCGGCTCCGGATCTTCGGGTGCGATGCCCGCCAGTCCAGTCAGCATCACGTGCTTGATCGAACCGCAATCGACCGCGCCGTTCTTGACCTGGAACACGACAAGGTCGCCTGCCGGCATCTGCGGAATCTTGCCGTCGTTCACCTCTTCGTCACGCTCGTTTTCGATCGCGATCGCGCCGAGCGTCTTGTCCTTGTTGAGTGCGATCGAATCCGGCTGCCCCCCAAGGTCGCATGCGTTCTCGATCTTCTTGGTGGCAACGTCGACGATCGCGAGACGCCCAGAAGGCTTTGCCTTGCTCTTCGACGTATTGACGGCAACGAGCGCCTTTCCGGCGGTTGATGTCACGGATGTCGGCTCGCCGTCCATCATCAGCGCGCCCCCGGCCTTCGGAGCCTTGGCGTCTGAGATATCGACAAAACCAATCGCTCCGAGTGGGCTGTCGCTATAGATCAGCGTCATGCCGTCGTCGGTAGCCGTGATGATTTCCGCCGAAGTGGCCGAGAGCTTGTCTTTCTCCTGTGGCAGGTTGGATGCCACCGGAAAGGTTGCGATACGATTGAAAACGGGCTCTGCGGCGGCCGGAAACGCGGCCGTCGCCAGGAGCGCCGCAACGAGCACTGTCTTGCGCGATACAGTTGTCATGAAATCCCCCATGAGTTCACACAAGGTTTTTCTGGGGGATGGGCATGACACCGGGATGACACCGATGTCATATTTTGAACGCGCTAGCGGGTCTCCCGCTCCTTCTTCATTTCGTTCCGCATGATGAAGAGCGATGCCCCAAGGATCAGCACCGCGCCCAACCACAGATAGCCGGTCGGCGCATAGCCGAAGACCAGCCAGCCGGCGAACACGTTGAGCGGCAGCTTGAGATCGTCGAATGGCTGAATGTAAGCGGCATCGGCTGCCGAATAGGCTAACGTCAGGAAAATACTGCGCCATCACGGTCAGGAGGCCCGCCGCAACGAAAAGCAGGAGCGTCAAGCCGGTCGGAATGTCGAAGCCAGCCGCTAGCGCCAATCCGCCGTTGATCGGCGTGAGGAGCGCGAGCAGCCAAACGGTGATGGTCTCCGGTCGCTCGACTCCGGTAAGGCTCTTGGTGATCAACGAAGAGGCGCCCCAGAGAAGGGCCGAGAGGATCGGCAGGAGCGCCGCCCAACTGAAGCTGTCCGACCAGGGCTGCAGGATGATCATCGCTCCCAGGAAACCGGTTGCGGTCGCGGCCCATCGCGCAGGGCCGATATACTCACCAAGGTAGATGCGTGCGCCCATGATGATGAAGAACGGAGACGTCATTACCAGCGCAATCGCCTGCCAGATGGGTACTTGCGCAAGCCCCGCGACCCAGGTCGTTACCCCCAAAGGCAGCCAAGGCGACTCGTACAACATGACGCCAGTGATAACGCGTTCTCATTGCCCCAAGACCGGCGCGCCAGAGAAAGGGCAGCGAGAACACCAGGGCAAAGGCATATTGCCAGAAGGCTGCCGAGGCCGAGAGGAAAGCGAGCTTCATCGTCAGCCATTGCGTGACGATATTGAGGATAGAGAAGGCGATGCCCGCGGCAATCATCAGGCAGCACCGACCATTGCTCGCGAAGCGGAAAACGTAGGGGAAGTCTGATTCATGTCTTTCTTTCCGAAACCAACACAAATCAGGACGCATGAGCGCGATACCGCAGCGAGGGCAGAATCCACCCTCGCCCGCTCCGCTCATTCTCTTTCATCCGGACTGTAACCGTCGGCTCCGGAATTGCACTGGATCTGCTGACCCTCTCGGCACACGACCAAAAGGCGCTCGCGGGCTGGGGCCAAGGCCTTTACCGCCGGTAGGTACTTTCACCCCGCCCTGAGAACGGTCATTTCGTATGACATGCCGCGCGTGCCGACAAGGCCGCGAAAAGCAAAAAGGGTTCGGCCGTGGCCGAACCCTTCGAAACTTGTGCCGCCGGTCTCGTTGCCCGGCCGCCAAGTAAATTCATATCAGCCGTTGACGGCGTCCTTCAGGCCCTTGCCGGGCGTGAACTTCGGCACGTTGCGAGCCGGAATATCGACTTCTGCGCCGGTGGACGGGTTGCGGCCCTTCGTGGCTGCGCGATGGGAGACGGTGAAGCTACCAAAACCAGCGAGGCGAACGTCGCCCTTGCCCTTCAGTTCAGCCTGGACGACTTCGAAAACAGCATCAACCGCGGAAGCAGCGTCGGTCTTCGAGAGTCCTGCCTTTTCGGCAACTGCGGACACGAGTTCATTCTTGTTCATGTTTCCACCCCTTTCTAAATGGTTCGAAACGACTCAAATCTATAAGCCAGGCGCAGAATAGAGTTCATCAGGCCCGCCGCACCCCAAAGAGCCTGCAAATCAAGGAAATGCAAGCACCCGTGTGCCAATTTCACAAAAAAAGGCTGGCGAAAACGCCAGCCTTTTCAGGGTTTTTAAGCAATTGGGCACGAATGTGGCAAACAAAGCTCAGTGAGCTATGGTTGCACCCGTTTCGTCGAGCCCTTCGACCGTCGCGATGACGGGCGTTTCCACCGTGCCATCCCACTCGATTGCTTCCGGTCTGCGGACCAGCGCATGCTTAATCACCTCGCCCATGCGGGACACCGGGATGATCTCCATGTTGTTCTTCACGTTATCCGGAATCTCCGCCAGATCCTTGGCGTTTTCTTCCGGAATCAGCACCTTCTTGATGCCACCGCGAAGCGCTGCGAGCAGCTTTTCCTTGAGGCCGCCGATCGGCAGAACACGACCGCGAAGGGTGATTTCACCCGTCATCGCCACGTTCTTGTCGACCGGGATGCCGGTCATGATCGAGACGATCGCGGTTGCCATGGCAACACCGGCCGACGGACCATCCTTCGGCGTCGCACCTTCCGGTACGTGCACGTGGATGTCGCTCTTGTCGAAGCGCGGAGGCTCGATGCCGAAATCGACGGCGCGCGAGCGGACATAGGATGCCGCTGCGGAAATCGATTCCTTCATGACTTCCTTCAGGTTGCCGGTCACGGTCATGCGACCCTTGCCCGGCATCATGACGCCTTCGATCGTCAGCAGTTCGCCGCCGACTTCCGTCCAGGCCAGGCCCGTTACCACGCCGACCTGATCTTCGCGCTCTGCTTCGCCGTGGCGGAAGCGCGGAACGCCCAGGTAGTCGTCGATGTTTTCGGCCGTCACATGAACAGACTTCGTCTTGCCCTTGATGATCTCGGTGACCGCCTTGCGGGCGAGCTTCATCAATTCGCGTTCGAAGTTGCGAACACCAGCTTCGCGGGTGTACTGCTGGCTGATCGCCATCAGGGCATCGTCGCTGACCGAGAATTCATTCGGCTGCAGCGCATGTTCCTTGATGGCCTTCGGCAGCAGGTGCCGCTTGGCGATTTCGCGCTTTTCGTCTTCGGTGTAACCGGCGATTCGGATGACTTCCATGCGGTCCATCAAAGGTGCCGGAATGTTCAGCGTATTCGCCGTCGTGATGAACATCACGTCCGACAGGTCGTATTCGACTTCCAGGTAGTGATCCATGAAGGTCGAGTTCTGAGCCGGATCCAGCACCTCGAGCAGAGCCGACGACGGATCGCCACGGAAATCCTGGCCCATCTTGTCGATTTCATCGAGCAGGAAGAGCGGGTTGGACTTCTTCGCCTTCTTCATCGACTGGATGACCTTGCCGGGCATCGAACCGATGTAGGTGCGGCGGTGACCGCGAATTTCAGCTTCGTCACGAACGCCACCGAGAGCCATGCGGACATACTCACGGCCGGTCGCCTTGGCGATCGACTGCGCGAGCGAGGTCTTGCCCACGCCCGGAGGACCAACGAGGCACAGGATCGGACCCTTGATCTTGGTCGCGCGGGCCTGGACAGCCAGATACTCGACGATACGCTCCTTGACCTTATCGAGACCGAAGTGATCGGCTTCGAGGATCTTCTCGGCGTTGTTGAGATCCGACTTGATCTTCGACTTCTTGCCCCACGGAATTCCGAGCAGCCAGTCGAGATAGTTGCGGACAACAGTCGCCTCAGCCGACATCGGGCTCATCTGCCGCAGCTTCTTCAGCTCGGCGTCAGCCTTTTCCTTGGCTTCCTTCGAAAGCTTGGTCTTGGCGATGCGCTCTTCCAGTTCGGCCATCTCGTCGCGGCCTTCCTCGCCGTCGCCAAGCTCCTTCTGGATCGCCTTCATCTGTTCGTTCAGGTAGTACTCGCGCTGGGTCTTCTCCATCTGGCGCTTGACGCGCGAGCGGATGCGCTTTTCGACCTGAAGGACCGAGATCTCGCCTTCCATGAAGCCGAGCGCCTTTTCGAGGCGTGCCTTGACACTGGTGGTTTCCAGCATCTCCTGCTTCTCGGTGATCTTGATCGACAGGTGCGAGGCAACCGTATCGGCGAGCTTCGAATAGTCGTCGATCTGGCTGGCAGCGCCAACGACCTCGGGCGAGATCTTCTTGTTGAGCTTTACGTAGCTCTCGAACTCGGAAACGACCGAGCGGCTGAGCGCTTCAAGCTCGACCGGATCGTCATGCGGTTCTTCGAGAACGTGACCAAGGGCTTCGTAAAAGTCCTCACGATCCGTGTAAGCGTCGATCTCGGCGCGGGCGCGACCTTCGACCAGAACCTTGACGGTGCCATCAGGCAGCTTCAGCAGCTGCAATACGTTGGCGACAGTACCGACATTGTGAATGGCAGACGGTTCCGGATCGTCATCGCTCGCATTGATCTGCGTGACGAGCATGATCTGCTTGTCCGATCCCATGACCTCCTCGAGCGCACGGATCGATTTCTCTCGGCCGACAAACAAGGGCACGATCATATGCGGGAAGACGACGATGTCGCGCAGGGGCAAAACCGGATATGCTGTGCTCGCAACTGACGTTTTCTTCGTCATTTTATTTCCTTTCCATCGTCCCGTTTCCGGGCTCTTCTGGCGCGGCCACTAGAACCGGGCCGCACTCCACTTGAGACAACAAGTGGAGGTTCTGATTATGCTTTTCAAGCTGCGCCATGGCCGGTGTCCCCCTGGACATGACAGCTATGCTACAACGGAATACCTTCATTCTGGAGCGCCGTGCCAAGTCAGCGGCTACCACTTCCGAAGCGGCTAAAACACAAGACCGAAACACACCAACGGAATCATTCCATAATTGCCAAGGGCGGGGGAATCCGCAACGGCAACAGAAGTGGTTTCAGACCTCTTTAGCAAGATTTATCAGGGTCGTGCACTGATTTTGAAATAGAAAGGGGCCCGCCAACGGCAAGCCCCTCAAATTCACAGTTCGTATCGTAAAGATATCTCTAAAGTCACGCGGAAGCGTTGGCCTTCTCATCTTGACGATCGGCGTAGATGTAAAGCGGACGGGCGGAGCCGCGTGCCACTTCCTCGGAGATGACGACTTCGCGTACGCCTTCCAGCGCCGGCAGTTCGAACATCGTGTCGAGGAGGATCTTTTCCATAATCGAACGAAGGCCGCGGGCACCGGTCTTGCGAATGATCGCCTTGCGGGCGATCTCGCGGAGAGCGTCCTCGTGGAAGGTGAGTTCCACGTCTTCCATCTCGAACAGGCGCTGGTACTGCTTGATCAGTGCGTTCTTCGGCTCCGACAGGATCTGGATCAGTGCATCCTCATCGAGATCCTCGAGCGTCGCCAGGACAGGCAGACGGCCGATGAATTCCGGGATGAGGCCGAACTTGACCAGATCTTCCGGCTCCAGTTCGCGCAGGACTTCGCCGACACGACGGTCGTCCGGGGCCTTAACCGTTGCACCGAAGCCGATCGAGGTCTTCTCGCCGCGAGCCGAGATGATCTTGTCGAGACCGGCGAATGCGCCACCGCAGATGAACAGGATGTTCGTGGTGTCGACCTGCAGGAATTCCTGCTGCGGATGCTTGCGGCCGCCCTGCGGGGGCACCGAGGCAACCGTGCCTTCCATGATCTTCAGAAGCGCCTGCTGCACGCCCTCGCCCGATACGTCGCGGGTGATCGACGGGTTGTCGGACTTGCGGGAGATCTTGTCGACTTCGTCGATGTAGACGATGCCGCGCTGGGCGCGCTCGACATTGTAGTCGGCAGCCTGCAGCAGCTTCAGGATGATGTTTTCGACGTCTTCACCGACATAACCGGCTTCCGTCAGCGTCGTCGCATCGGCCATCGTGAACGGAACGTCGATGATGCGGGCGAGCGTCTGGGCAAGATAGGTCTTGCCGCAACCGGTCGGTCCGACCAGCATGATGTTCGACTTCGCCAACTCGACTTCGCCGTTCTTGGAGGCGTGTGCGAGGCGCTTGTAGTGGTTGTGAACGGCAACCGACAGGATCTTCTTCGCCTGGCGCTGGCCGATGACATATTCATCGAGGACCTTGATGATGTCCTGAGGCGTGGGAACGCCGTCACGGGACTTGACCATCGAGGATTTGTTTTCCTCGCGGATGATGTCCATGCACAATTCGACGCATTCATCGCAGATGAAAACGGTCGGTCCGGCTATAAGCTTCCGGACTTCGTGCTGGCTCTTTCCGCAGAACGAACAATAGAGGGTGTTTTTGGAGTCGCCGCCGTTGCTGCCGCTGACCTTGCTCATATCACTTTCCTTCCAGCACGCCGCATTTCAAGGTGAAATAACGGTCCACTCATTGGCCTGCTCCACGCTTGGAGCCCCAGCCGGCCAAGGCCGTTTAAGGGGTACGAACCGGTCCAAACTAAGCTGTCCTGGCGCCGGCGGCAACGAACTCCCCTTCGACTGCCGATGCTATGTCATAAAAATTCAACATAGCATTAATACTTGAGATTGCCGCACCCGCCACCGGGTTTCTTCCCTTGTTCGATCACAAATGAGATAGAACTGTGGCGGATACAACACCATTCCTACTTCTCACTAGGCGGCATCACCTTCCATCTCGACGCGAGATGTCAGGACCTTGTCGATGACACCCCAGGTCTGAGCCTCGTCCGCATCCATGAAGTGGTCGCGGTCAAGGGTCTTTTCAACTTCCTCGTAGGTGCGGCCTGTATGCTTGACGTAAACTTCGTTCAGGCGGCGCTTCATCTTGAGAATATCGCGGGCGTGACGCTCGATGTCAGATGCCTGACCCTGGAAGCCGCCTGATGGCTGATGCACCATGATGCGGGAATTCGGGGTGGCAAAGCGCATGTCCTTGTGGCCGGCAGCAAGCAGCAGCGAGCCCATGGACGCAGCCTGGCCGATGCAGAGCGTCGAGACGGCTGGCTTGATGAACTGCATCGTGTCGTAGATCGCCATGCCGGCAGTCACAACGCCGCCTGGAGAATTGATGTAGAGCGCAATTTCCTTCTTCGGGTTTTCGGCCTCGAGGAAGAGGAGCTGGGCGCAGACGAGCGTCGCCATGTGATCCTCGACAGGCCCGGTCAGGAAGATGATGCGTTCCTTGAGCAGGCGCGAATAGATGTCGTAGGAGCGTTCACCGCGATTGGTCTGTTCCACGACCATCGGCACGAGGGCCATAGCGGTATCGACTGGGTTTCTCATGTGCGTCCTTTGTCAACGTCTGCCGGCTATGGCCGGGAATCAAAGAAAATGCCTATCCCTACATAGAGCTTCCCTGCCCTCCTCTTCAAGACGCGCCGATGGATAACGTGAAGAGGGACCGGAGCAAGGCGAACAACTTTTCGCCCGATGTACGCTGATTCCGACGAAATAGATTCGAGGAACGGGCTACGATCGCGCTGTCGCACAGCTTTTGTCGGCATCAGGATAAACGAATTCTGAATCCGCCCGCAACTGCCCTTCATTCACAGAAAGGAAAGCCTAAAGACAACTCCGCACAAAAATGCAGTGGCGCGCAAGCACAATTAATGAAGTTGCCAGTTTTTTCCGAAAGGATACGCGCAATACAAGGGGTACTGCCGTGTTCAATGTTACGACTGGATTAGCCATTTGGTGCTCCGAAGCCATGACGCTCGCGCTGGTAGCGTTCATGGCCTGGCGCCACAATGTGCGAAACAAGGCCTATTTCTATTGGGGAACGGGCTTTCTCCTTAGCGGCGTGGGTTTCGCAATGGCGGCCCTGCGCGGGCAGATACCCGCCATCCTTTCCATCGAGATCGCCAACACGATCGCACTATCTGGGCAGAGCGCGTGGGTTGCCGGGTACCTCGCGCTTGATCGTCGCAAGCTCGAATGGTGGGCATTGCTGCCACCGCTCGTCTGGCTGGGCGGCGTCTTCCTGCCGTGGGTCAACGACGACTACACCAATCGCGTCATTCTCTACAATCTAGCCTCAGCCACCGGCGCGACGGCACTCGCGATGGCAGTCTGCATGGCAGGCAAGCGCAACGAGGGCTCGAGAGGCAAACTCGGCGCCATCTTCGTGGTCCAGGGCGTCCTGTGCTTCGGTACTGCGCTGGCAATGGCAATCCTCGGCCCCACTGATGCGGAAGCTGTCAACTTCGCGGGCAGCGCCGCGATGGCAACGGGCTTCCTGCTCATCCTGGCGTGCGCTCTCACCTGCCTCGTCATCATGGAGCGCTCGGAGAAGCATCTTCGCATGCTCAGCCTCACCGATTCTCTGACTGGCGTCTTGAACCGACGCGGCCTCTTCGGACGCTTCGATGCCATCCGGGAACGTGCATTCAACAGTAACCGTCAGGTCGCCGTGTTGCTTTTCGACCTCGACCACTTCAAGCGCGTCAACGACCGGTTCGGCCATCAGGCCGGCGACGTCGTGCTGACAGTGTTTGCCCGATTGGCCAATCAATTCGTGCCGGATGGAGCTTTCGGCCGCATGGGGGGCGAGGAGTTTGCAGCCTTCACGACCGTCGCCGACCAGACAGAAGCTGAAGCGCTGGCAGAGACGATCCGGGCGGAGTTTTGCCGTGTGCCCGTGAGCACCGGCGACGCGATCGTCCCGGCAACATTCAGCACCGGCGTTGCCCTTGCCTCAGCCATCGAGGCAAACATGGACAAGCTCGTATCGGCAGCCGATCGGGCGCTCTATGCCGCAAAGGCAGCCGGCCGCAACTGCACCGTCATCTTCGGTGAAGCCGAAGCCGCGGCACCACTGCCTCCGCAGCCGGATCAAACAAGTGGCGAACTGGTTCCAACACTCGACGACCAAATCCACGCGCTCCGCCGCGTTGGATCGCTGTCGAGAGGCTGACCCTATCTTTTCGAGGCTTGGCAAATCCGCTAAGCCTCGAAGCATGATGATCCCACCATTTCTTTCCATCGATCCCGCCACACGCCACGTCTCGCTGGACGCAAGCAATCCTGCCTTTTACAGCGATCCGAACAGCGTCTACGCGGCTCTGCACGCGCATTGCCCCACATTCTATTGGGAGCAGCAGAAGCAGTGGTTCTTCACAGGCTATGACCATGTGAACGGCCTGCTGCGCGATCGCCGCTTCGGCCGCCAGATCCTGCACATCGCAAGCCGTGAAGAACTCGGCCTTCCCGAACCGGAACAGCACGTGGCGAATTTCGATCTCGCGGAACGATACTCGCTGCTTGAACTGGAGCCGCCTGAGCACACGCGTCTGCGAACGCTCGTCAACCGCGCCTTCGTGTCTCGTCACGTTGAGAAGATGAAGTCGGAAATCGCCGAGCTTGCCAACAAGCTCATCGACGGCTTCGGGAAAAACAACGAAGTCGAGCTGCTTTCGGCGTTTGCCGACATCATTCCGGTGACGATGATTGCCCGCATGATCGGCATTCCGGAGGAAATGGGACCGCAACTCCTGGAGTGGTCGCATGCCTACATCCGCATGTATCTCTTCGGCCGAACCCGCGAGGACGAGGATGGCGCCGAACGGGCCGCGAAGGCGTTCTCGGACTATGTAAAGACGGTCATTGCCGAGCGTCGCGCCAACCCGCGGGACGACCTTCTGACGCACATGATCCACACCGAACACAAGGGCCAGTATCTCACAGAGGACGAGCTCGTTTCGACGACGATCGTATTGCTCAATGCCGGTCACGAGGCGACGGTGCACCAGATCGGCAACTCGGTGCGCATCATTCTGGACAGCGGACGCGATCCGGCCGACCTTTTTAAGGACGAAGCCACCACCGAGCGAACCGTCGAAGAGTCCCTGCGTATTTGCGCACCGGTCCACATCTTCCAGCGCTGGGCGCTGGAGCCCGTCGAGATCGACGGCATTTCGTTCAAGCGCGGCGACAAGGTGAGCCTCATTCTGGCGGCAGCCAATCTCGACCCGACAAGATTCAGTGATCCGCTGACGTTCAAGCCTGACCGCAATGAGGCCGCCAACGTGTCCTTTGGCGCGGGTATCCACTTCTGCATCGGGGCGCCGTTGGCTCGGCTCGAACTGAACGTCGTCCTGCCAATTCTCTTCGAGAGACTACCTGGGCTCAGGCTTGCCCGTACACCTGTTGTGAAGGACGTCTATCACTTCCACGGATTGGATCGGCTGGATCTCGCCTGGTAGGCACCAATGGAAAGGGTCCGCGTTCCGGAGAACGCGGACCTCTCTGTCATGCTTCCAACACCTTACGGTTTGGCGTTATTCCGCGGCCTGCAGAGCCGGCACACCGTCGACCGGTTCCGGAGGCAACCTGCCGGCCATGGCCGCAGCAAACCTCGTCTGATCAAGTTCATTTTCCCAGCGGGCGACGACGACCGTCGCGACCGCGTTGCCGACAAAGTTGGTCAGCGCGCGGCATTCCGACATGAAGCGGTCGATACCGAGGATTAGCGCCATACCTGCCACTGGAACCGAGGGCACTACCGAGAGCGTTGCGGCAAGCGTAATGAAGCCGGCACCGGTGATGCCGGCAGCGCCCTTGGAGCTCAGCATCGCGACCAGCAGAAGCAGGATCTGGTCTGCCAGCGTCAGCGGGGTATCCGTCGCCTGAGCGATGAAGAGGGCTGCGAGCGTCATATAGATGTTCGTGCCGTCGAGGTTGAAGGAATAGCCGGTCGGAATGACGAGACCGACGACAGAGCGCTTGCAGCCTGCCTGTTCCATCTTGGCCATGAGGCCCGGAAGCGCGGCTTCCGAAGAAGACGTACCGAGCACCAGCAGCAGCTCCTCCTTGATGTAACGGATCAGCGCAAGGATCGAAAACCCGTTGTAGCGGGCAACCGCACCGAGAACGACCAGAACGAAGAGCAGCGATGTCAGATAGAAGGTACCGATCAGCATTGCCAGGTTTGCAATGGAGCCGATGCCGTATTTGCCGATGGTGAACGCCATGGCGCCGAAAGCGCCGATCGGAGCTGCCTTCATCAGGACCGCCACCAGCTTGAAGACCGGCACCGTCAGTGACTGCAGGAAGTCAGCGACCGGCCGACCGCGATCGCCGACCATGGCAAGCGCGATACCGAACAGGACGGAGAAGAACAGCACCTGAAGAATGTCGCCGTCGGCAAAAGCACCAACGATCGTGTTCGGGATAATGTTCATCAGGAAGCCCGTGACGGTCGAGTCATGAGCCTTTTCCGCGTAGCTTGCGACGGCCTTGGTATCCAGCGTCGCCGGATCGATATGCATGCCGGCGCCCGGCTGTATCACGTTGGCCACCAGCAGGCCGACAGCCAATGCCAGCGTCGAAAAGACGAGGAAGTACAGCATCGCCTTGCCGGCAACGCGTCCAACCTTCTGCAGGTCCGACATGCCGGCGATGCCGGTTGCAACGGTCAAGAAGATGACGGGGGCGATGATCATTTTGACGAGCTTGATGAAAGCGTCGCCGAGCGGCTTCAGAGCCGTGCCGATATCGGGATAGAAATGACCGAGCAGGATGCCAGCACAGATGGCGGCAAGAACCTGCACGTAGAGAAGCCGATAGAAGGGAACCTTGCCGCGCGGCTGCGCGACTGGAAGTGCTGCACCCATGATGTCCTCCATGTGCCCCAAAACCAACGGTGGCCTCCCGGGGCGATTGCGTTACCAATTCAACAGCCACGCGGCTGTTTGCGGAGGTTTTGCAACATGCGTGCCAAGTTGCGACGCCGCTATTAAGATATTGATTTCGCAACAGTCTATTGTTCGTCCGCGCCGTAAAGCAAAAGAGATGAGCGCATTTTCGCACAAATTGATTTGACGTGAGTGCGGAATTACGCACAGAGTGAACAATGCTTCAATCCTCTTCGAGATCGGATTTCGGTTCCTTCCACCGTGCCAGCCGGCGGGTACGGCGAACGTGGATCCTCTTTGCTTCGGTTTCGGCAGCGCTGATCCTTGCCACGCTGTTCGGCGCGACCGTCTATGGGCGTCGCGCCGCCATCGATACGATTGTGAGCCAGAGCCGGACCGATGCGAGCCTGAAGGTGGCGCTGCTCAACGCCGTTCTGGAGAGGCCACGCGCCCTGCCCCTGCTTCTTGCCGAGGACCAGCAGGTTCTCGATGGCCTCTCGTCCAAAAGCAGCGATGCAATCGACATCTTGAACCGGAAGCTGGAGCGACTTGTCACGGGAACGCAGGCCGCGGTGCTCTACGTCATTGGTCCCAACGGTATCGCTGTCTCCTCGAGCAACTGGCGGGAGCCCATCAGCTTCGTCGGCAACGACTACGCCTTCCGCGATTACTTCCGAAAGGCGATGGATGAAGGAACCGCCGAGCATTTTGCCCTAGGCAGTGTCAGCAAGCGCCCTGGCCTCTACATTTCGCGCCGCGTCGGCAGTGCGGCGGCGCCCCTTGGCGTCGTGGTCGTCAAGCTCGAGTTCGACCAGCTTGAGAGCGATTGGCGCGATACGCATCGTCCTGTTTATGTCACCGACAATCGCGGCGTTGTTCTGATCACCAGTATCCCCTCCTGGCGTTTTATGATCAACGGTCCGGTGCCTGAGGCTGAGCTTGCCGCCATCCGCAACAGCCAACAGTTCGGCGATGCGCCGTTGGCGAAATTGCCTATCATGCGGCCCCGGCCAATCGATGCCGAGGCCTCGCTTGTTTCCGCCGTTCTTCCCGGCAGTGGCGAAGGCGAATATTTGCGCCTAGCAACGCCAGTTCCCACCACCCCATGGCATCTCGAGTATCTGGTACCGACCGATGCCCCGGTCGCCGCGTCCGTTCGAGAAATGCGCCTACTGTCGCTTGCCGTCCTTCTGCCCATTCTCGCCATCGCAGCGTTTCTCCTATGGAGGCGCCAGGCGGCCGCGACCAAGATCGCGGAAGAACAAGCCATGCGCGAGGAGCTGGAGCGAAGGGTCGTCGAGCGAACCGACGATCTCAGCAGGGCGCGCGACCGTCTGCAGGCCGAAATCTCCGATCACAGGGAAACCGAAGCAAGGCTGCAGGTCGTGCAGCAGGAACTGGTGCAGGCGAACCGGCTCGCGATCCTCGGCCAGGTGGCGGCGGGCGTGGCCCACGAGATCAACCAGCCGGTCGCGACCATACGCGCCTATGCAGACAACGCCCGCGTCTTTCTGGAACGCCGGCAGACGAATCAGGTGGACGAAAACCTGGAGGCGATTGCCGGCCTCACCGAACGGATCGGAGCGATTACCGACGAGTTGAAGGCATTTGCGCGCAAGGGCCGCGTGGCGCCGGAGCCCGTGGAATTGCTGAGTGTTATTGATGGAGCGGTTGTTCTGCTGAAAAGCCGCTTTGCCGGACAACTGGAAGCACTCGATATTCGGCCGCCTCCAGCGAGGCTATGCGTACTCGGCAACCGGATCCGGCTTGAACAGATCCTGATCAACCTGTTCCAGAATGCTTTGGAGGCCCTTGACGGGCGAGCCGACGCGAAGGTCGACGTCTCGGTGACAGAGACAGGCGACGAAGTTGCAATCAAGGTCGCCGACAACGGCCCGGGGATTTCGCCTGACATCCTGAAGTCGCTCTTCACGCCGTTCAATACGTCCAAGGAAAGAGGTTTGGGTCTCGGCCTCGTCATTTCCAAGGACATCGTGGCCGACTATGGCGGCCGCATCGACGTGACGAGCGATGCGAACGGAACCTGCTTTACGGTGCACCTGCGGAAGGCCATGGCATGACCGATGTAACGCCGATTTTTCTCATCGATGACGACAAGGACCTGCTGCGGGCAACGAAGCAGACGCTTGAGCTCGCCGGCTTTTCCGTTTCGGCTTTTTCCGACGCGGGGGAAGCACTGGCGGCATTGAGCCCGGAATTCGCAGGCGTCGTAGTTTCCGATATCCGGATGCCTGGGATCGATGGCCTGCAGCTCTTCGGTCGCGTGCGACAACGGGACGAGGATCTGCCGGTCATCCTGGTCACAGGACATGGCGATATTCCGATGGCGGTGAAAGCCATGCAGGACGGAGTCTATGATTTCATCACCAAGCCGTTTGCGACAGACCGGCTCATCCAGAGCGTGCGGCGCGCCGCCGAAAAGCGTCGTCTCGTGATGGAAAACAGGTCTCTGCGCAAGGCGACCGAAGAGGCACGCGACGACCTTCCGCTGATCGGCCAGACGCCGGCGATGGAGCGGCTGCGCCACACCCTGCGACAGATTGCCGACACCGATGTCGACGTTCTCCTGATGGGAGAAACCGGCAGCGGCAAGGAGGTCGTGGCAAGCCTGCTCCACCGCTGGAGTCGACGCGCATCCGGCAATTTCGTCGCACTCAACTGCGGTGCGCTGCCGGAAAGCGTGGTTGAAAGCGAGCTGTTCGGTCATGAGCCCGGCGCCTTCACCGGCGCGCAGAAAAAGCGCATCGGTCGCATCGAGCATGCGAGCGGCGGAACGCTTTTTCTCGACGAGATCGAGAGCATGCCGCCGGCAACCCAGGTGCAGATGCTGCGTGTGCTCGAGATGCGCGAGGTTACGCCGCTTGGCACCAACGAGGTCCGACCGGTCGACCTGCGTGTTGTCGCCGCCTCCAAGATCGATCTCAGTGATCCCCGCCAGCGTGGCGACTTTCGTGAGGATCTTTATTATCGGCTCAATGTCGTGACGATCTCGATCCCGCCACTCAAGGAGCGAAGGGATGACGTTCCGCTGCTTTTCGGCTACTTCGCCGAGCGCGCCGCGAGCCGCTTCAAGCGAGACGTGCCCACGATCCCCTCGTCGATCCATCGCCACCTGCGGGAATACGACTGGCCGGGCAACGTGCGCGAACTGTCACATTTTGCCGAACGGTTCGTGCTCGGCGTCGGGCAGGTCTCGGATCGTGCTCCGGCAGCAGAACCGGAGACGGATGGAGCCTTGTCGCTTCCGGACCGGCTCGAACGCTACGAGGCCCACATCATTCGCGAAGCTCTGAACGCCAATGACGGCGACGTCCGCCGCACGATCGCGGACCTCGGCATTCCCAGGAAGACATTCTACGACAAGCTCCAGCGCCACGGCATCGTCCGCAGCGATTTCGCCTCTTCCGACAGAAGCTAGCCCCTGTGACCGCCGTGCCGATCGGTGACCAGACCTTCGCCTTCCGCCACGCAGTCAAAGGCGGACGACATAATCCTTGCGAGTCGTTTCAACCACTTCCCAGGTTCCCCTAAAGCCGGGCCTGAGGATCATCCGATCGCCTGCGCGAAGATGCACAGCGTCACCACCGTCCTCCGTGACAACAGAGTGGCCCGAAAGCACGTTGAAATATTCCCACTCGTCATAGGCGATCCGCCACTTGCCGGGCGTCGCCTCCCATATGCCGGAATAGAGGCCGCCATCGGCCTCCTCCAAGTTCCAGGTTTTGAACTGCGGGTCGCCGGCCAGTATGCGGTCGGCATCCGGGGCGCCGAACTCCGGTTCGACGCCGTTGATGTCAAAAGTCAGGTAGTTTGCCATTGCCTCAAATCTTCGCCAGCGATTGCTCGAGATCGGCGATGATATCCTTCACGTCCTCGATGCCAACCGAAAGGCGAACGACGTCGGGCCCGGCGCCGGCGGCGATCCTTTGCTCGTCCGTCAATTGCCGGTGCGTGGTCGATGCCGGATGGATCACGAGCGAGCGTGTGTCGCCAATGTTGGCGAGATGCGAGAACAGTTCCAACCCCTCGACCAGCGTCTTGCCGGCCTCGTAGCCGCCCTTGACACCAAAGGTGAAGACGGAGCCGGCGCCCTTCGGCGAATAGCGCTGCTGCAGCGTGTGGTTCGGGTCGTCCTCGAGGCCGGCATAATTCACCCAGGCGACCTTGCTGTGCGCCTTCAACCACCTTGCGACGGCTATCGCGTTATCGCTGTGGCGCTGCATGCGCAGCGGCAACGTCTCGATGCCGGTCAGGATCAGGAATGCATTGAAGGGAGAAATGGCCGGACCGAGATCGCGCAGGCCAAGCACGCGGCAGGCGATGGCAAATGCGAAATTGCCGAATGTCGAATGCAGGACCACGCCGTTATATTCCGGCCGCGGGCTAGACAGCATCGGATAGTTGCCGGACTTCGACCAATCGAAGGTCCCGCCATCGACGATCATGCCGCCCATGGAGTTGCCGTGACCGCCCAGGAACTTCGTCAGTGAATGCACGACGATATCGGCACCGTGTTCGATCGGCCGGATGAGATAGGGGCTCGCCATGGTGTTGTCGACAATCAGAGGCAGGCCATGCTTGTGCGCCACTGCCGCGATCGCAGCGATGTCGACGAAGGTACCGCCGGGGTTTGCGAGGCTCTCGATGAAGATTGCCCGCGTCTTGCCATCGATCTGGCTTTCGAAGCTCGCGGGATCCGCGGAATCTGCCCAGCGAACCTGCCAGCCGTAATTATCGAAGGCATGACCGAACTGGTTGATAGAGCCTCCGTACAGGCGCTTCGCGGCCACGAAATTCTCGCCGGGGCGCATCAGCGTGTGAAAGACAATCACTTGGGCCGCATGGCCGGACGCAACGGCAAGCGCCGCGGTGCCACCTTCGAGTGCCGCGACGCGCTCTTCGAGCACGGCCTGGGTCGGGTTCATGATCCGGGTGTAGATGTTGCCGAACTGCTGCAGACCGAAGAGGGCCGCCGCGTGATCCGAATCGTTAAAGACAAAAGCCGTCGTCTGGTAGATCGGTGTCGCGCGTGCGCCGGTCGTGGGGTCGGGCTGTGCCCCCGCATGAACTGCCAACGTATTGAAACCCGGACCGCTCTTGGCCATGAAATCCTCCCATTCAGCTTGATCGAATGGCGGCGAGCATAGCGAACAACCGCGAAAAGTTAATCGCGTTCTTTTTCAACCCAGGCACGTTATTTGGAAAATCCAACCACTCAGCCGATGAGGCGGGGATACTCAATTGCCGGGCAGCGATCCATGGCGACCTTGATGCCGGCAGCCTCGGCTCTTGCCGCTGCCGCATCGTCACGTACACCAAGCTGAGACCATATCACCTTCGGCCGCGGGCTCATTGCCAATGCCTCGTCGACAACACCCGACAGAAATTCCGAAGCCCGGAAGACCTCGACCATATCGACCAATACCGGGACATCGGCAAGCCGAGCGTAGACCGTCTGGCCATGGATCTGCTTACCTGCCTGACCGGGATTCACGGGGATAACGTTGTACCCCCGAGACAGCAGATAGCCCATCACGCCATTGCTCGGTCGCGCGGGGTTCGGTGACGCGCCCGTCAGGGCAATCGTCTTCACGGAACGCAGAATACCGAGGATGTAGTCATCCTCATACCTATCGTGATTCAAGGACTTCGCCTCCAATAACAATCGCGTTTACTTCGGGGTTGGTTGAAACCAGGCTGATCGTTTCAGCGTATATAGGAATTAGGACGCAGCAGGAGGATTTTCCCATGAAAAAATTGGTTGTCGCGATCGCCTTCGTCATGGCCGCCTCCCCGGCACTGGCCATTTCGAGATACAATGCGCTCAACATGAGCTGCCAGGCAGCGCGCGCGGCGATCCATAACGAGGGCGCCGTGATCCTTCGGTATCCGTCGAAACGAGTGAGCGGCATGACATTGTTCGACCGCTACATTCGCAACAGCAACTATTGCGACCCCAATCAATATGCTGAATGGACGACCATTCCTACGAAGGACAATCCGAGGTGTCGCGTGCTGAACTGCCAGAATATAGACAACTTAGACGGGATGTTTATCATTCCCGATTATTCGCTGTAAAAGCTTGTTTCTGCTGTCCCAAATCGCGACGCTTTAGCCTCGCGGGCTCAAGCGCGCGTCACAAAATTTCGGCTAAGCGATGGATTCCGTGATGGCTTTTGTCACAGTTTTGTGAGAATCTGCGGTGGCAAATCCGTAGCCTCCGTCACCGTTCTATGTATATCCTGTATATGTTCACATATGTTCTTGCATATGTTAGCAACGCCTCATGGTTGAACAGGCGACCATCGAGCAAATACCTCTGGTGTACGTTCCTCTTTTATCGATTTGAGGGCCAGCATCCTCAGGTTGCTTGACGGGCGACCGGGAGCCAGTGTGGTCCGTCCTGTCATCGAACGGGATTGATTTTTACCAAGAGCGGCGTAACAACAATTCCACAATCGCTGTTTTCACACCGCCCGGTGGTCTTTTTGCCAATCCACGTCATTTTGCTCGTTCTATTTGGTGCCCTGTTGCACGCGACATGGAACGCCATGATCAAGGCGGGCACGGACAAATCGCTCGATGCCAGCCTCATTTCGGCAGGCGGTGCCGTGTGCGCTCTTCCCTTCCTGATGTTCCTGCCATTGCCGAACTCGGCCGCATGGCCATTCATCGGCGCTTCCGCTGTTCTCCAGTTCGCGTATTTTCAGCTCGTCGCAGGCGCATATCGCGCAGGCGACATCGGCCTTGTCTATCCGCTGATGCGCGGGTGCGCTCCGCTGCTGATTGCGGCCACCAGCGGTTTCATCCTGAACGAGACACTGTCGACCGGCTCGCTCCTCGGCACGATGACGATCTGCGCCGGTATCCTGACGCTGGCCTTCGAGGCGCGAAAAGGCAGCGGCCACGCGATCAGGCTGGCCCTCGCCAATGCCTGCGTGATTGCGACCTACACCTATGTCGACGGTGTCGGCGCCCGCGTCTCGGGCAATGCTGTCTCCTATACGCTATGGATGTCGCTGCTGCCGCCGGTATTGCTATTCACCTGGGCGATCTCCAAGCGCGGCGCCGTCGCAGTCGCCATGCATGTCCGCTACAACTGGTGGCGCGGCCTGATCGGTGGCGGCGGATCGATCGCGTCCTACGGCCTCGCCCTTTGGGCGATGACCAAGGCCCCGGTGGCAACTGTTGCGGCGCTGCGCGAGACGTCGATCCTCTTCGCCCTGCTGATCTCAGTCATCGTTTTGAAGGAAAAGGCCAGTCCCTGGCGCTATCTCGCCGGCGCAATCATCGCCGCAGGCGGGCTGATCCTGAAACTCGGCTAGCTATTCGCCGGTCCACTGCGGCATGCGCTTGGACAGGAAGGCCCCAATCCCCTCCTCGGCATCGGCGGTCAGCATATTGTCGACCATGACCTGAGCAGCATAGCCGTAGGCTTCCTCGACGGGCATTTCGAGCTGGCGGTAGAATGCCTCCTTGCCGATCTTCAGCGTCAACGGCGATTTGCTTGCAATGACGGACGCGTATTTGGTGACGACCTGCGTCAGATATTGCTTCGGCACGATGCGGTTCACCAGGCCGAAATCCTTCGCGGTCGAGGCGTCGATCGTCTCACCGGTGAGCAACATCTCCATCGCCTGCTTGCGATGCGCCGCGCGGGACACGGCCACCATGGGGGTCGAGCAGAACAGGCCGATATTGACGCCGGGCGTACAGAAGGTTGCCGTATCGGTGCAGATCGCAAGATCGCAGGAGGCGACAAGCTGGCAACCGGCAGCCGTTGCGAGGCCGTCGATCTCGGCGATGACAGGCTTTGGCAGGCGGGTGATTTCGAGCATGAGATCAGCGGCCAGCGCAAAGGTTTCTTCGAAGAATGCCTCGCCGCCGTCCTCATCGGCCCGATGCGCGGTCAATTCCTTGAGGTCGTGGCCGGCAGAGAAGACATTGCCGGTCGATGCGATGATGACCACGCGAACGGCAGCGTCCTCGGCGGCGCTCTGGAGCTCACCGATCAGGGTCTCCATGACGGCGATCGAGAGCGCATTTGCAGGCGGATTGCTGAGCGTCAGCCGCAGGATGCCATCGCTCAATTGCGGGATGACGAGCGCGCCCTCGCCCGCTTTGCTCGGGTCCTTCCGAAAGGATACGACTTCGGCCATGGTCTAACTCCCTGCATTGCTATTTCGTGCTAATTGTTCTGCCACAGGCGACAAGCAATTTCGAGGCAAACTCATGCAGCCGGTCATGACGATCGACGAGCTCCACCGTTTTCTGGATACGGACTTTCCGCAGATCCACACGGGTGGGCGCGTATTTGCGATCACCGAGATCACACCCGGCAGCGTCTCGATGCGGCTGGACCCGAGCGAGAGGCACTTGCGCCCCGGCGGCACCGTCTCCGGACCAGCCCTTTTCACCTTGGCGGATGTGACGGCCTATGCAGCAGTATTGGCGCATATCGGGCCGGTGGCGCTGGCGGTTACCGCCAATCTCAACATCAATTTCCTGCGCCTGCCGAAGCCTAGACCGACGACTTGCACCTGTCGGATTCTCAAGCTTGGCAAGCGGCTCGCCGTCATCGAGGCCTCGATTTTCCAGGAAAGTGCGGACGAGTTGATCGCTCATGCGACGGCGACTTACTCCATTCCGCCGCGCGAAATATGAGGTAACACAATACCACATATATAACATATTGATTTTACTGATACATTTTTGCTGCACGCCAATTCGTAAATATTGACCCCAGGCTGCTTTGCCTCTATAAACACGACCAGAAATGCAGCCTTTCCGGGCTGCTTTCTTTTTGGTGCGTCTTCGGACAGCCAAACCAAGCAACAAGAAACGCCCTCTCGCCTTCGGGCCGAGGGATCCAAAAGAGAGTAACAACTATGGCAACCTTCTCCCAGAAGCCTGCAGAGGTGGAGAAGAAGTGGGTCATCATCGACGCCGAAGGGCTCGTCGTTGGTCGTCTCGCTTCCATCATCGCTATGCGTCTGCGCGGCAAGCACAAGGCAACTTTCACGCCTCACGTTGACGACGGCGACAACGTTATCGTCATCAACGCCGACAAGGTCGTTTTCACCGGCAAGAAGTACTCCGACAAGGTTTACTACTGGCACACCGGTTATGCCGGCGGCATCAAGGAGCGTACCGCTCGCCAGCTCATCGAAGGCCGCTTCCCGGAGCGCGTTCTCGAGAAGGCTGTTGAGCGCATGGTTCCGCGCGGCCCGCTCGGCCGTCGTCAGATGAAGAACCTCCGCGTTTACGCTGGTTCCAATCATCCTCATGAAGCACAGCAGCCTGTCGTTCTCGACGTCGCCAAGCTGAACAAGAAGAACGTAAGGAGCGCCTAAGAATGGCTGACCTCTCCTCCCTGAAGGATCTCGGCACGTCCGAAGCAGCTGCTGCTCCGGCTCACGTCCGTAAGGTCGACTCGCTTGGCCGTTCCTACGCGACCGGCAAGCGCAAGAACGCTGTTGCCCGCGTTTGGGTCAAGCCGGGTTCCGGCAAGATCATCGTCAACGGCAAGGAATTCGCGGAATACTTCGCACGCCCGGTTCTGCAGATGATTCTGCGTCAGCCGATCGTCGCTGCTGCCCGTGACGGCCAGTTCGACATCGTTGCAACGGTTGCAGGCGGCGGTCTTTCCGGCCAGGCCGGCGCCGTTCGTCACGGTCTTTCCAAGGCCCTCACCTACTTCGAGCCGGGCCTGCGCTCGGTCCTGAAGAAGGGCGGCTTCCTGACCCGCGACAGCCGCGTTGTTGAACGTAAGAAGTACGGTAAGGCCAAGGCCCGCCGTTCGTTCCAGTTCTCCAAGCGTTAATCGCTGCGGAATATCGACTACGAAAGGCCGGGCGCTTCGCCCGGCCTTTTTGTTTGGTGGCTGCTTGAAGCGGCCCGTTCCCTTGCCAGTTCTACTGCATTCCAGGCGCTTCACGCGCATCCCAAGGGAGGCAGGAATGACCAAGCAAGCAATCTATGTCGAACTGAAAGCAAAATCCGGCAAGGAAGAAGAAGTGGCGACGTTCTTGAAGAGCGCGCAGGCGCTTGTCGAACAGGAGCCCGGTACCGTGACGTGGTTTGCCATTCGCTACGACCAGAGCACATTCGCCATCTTCGATACCTTTGACGATGAGGCAGGCCGGCAGGCGCATTTGAACGGCAAGGTGGCCGCGACGCTGATGGCACGAGCAGCTGAACTGCTTGCCGAAGCGCCGCAGCTGAAGACACCCGAGGTGTTGGCCGACAAGCTGCCGGGGTAAAACCAGTTTGGCCGAGCGACCAGAACCGTTTTGGCCTTTCGGTTTGAGATTCGTTTCTGGTAGGCATAGCGACCAACACCCTCGAGGAGCATCTCTTGGCCAACAAGTCGATCGACCACGCATTCACGGCAACGAGCCTCACATCGGCCGCCAGCGACCCCACCTTCGCCGGGGCGCTGTCGTTCATGCGTCGCCGCTTCACCAAGGAACTGGCCGACGCGGATGCGGTCGTCTGGGGCATCCCTTTCGATGCCGCGACATCCAATCGGCCGGGCACGCGGTTCGGACCGCAAGCGATACGGCGTGCGTCGGCGATCTTCGACAACGACCCGCAATATCCATTCAACCGCGATCTCTTTGCGGAGATGGCCGTGATCGACTATGGCGACTGCTTGCTCGACTACGGCAACCACCACGAGACGCCCGCAGCAATCGAACGGCAGTCGAAGGCGATTGTCGACAGCGGTGCATTCATGCTGACCCTTGGCGGCGATCATTTTGTCACCTGGCCGATCCTCAAGGCGCATGCCGCCAAGCACGGACCGCTAGCACTCGTCCAGTTCGATGCGCATCAGGACACCTGGTTCGACGACAACAGGCGGATCGATCATGGCTCGTTCGTGGCGCGGGCCGCGCGGGACGGCATCATCGATCCCGATCGGTCGATCCAGATCGGCATCCGCACCCACGCACCCGAGGATTTCGGCATTCATATTCTCTACGGCCATCAGCTTGAGGAGATGACTCCGAGCGATATCGCCTCGACAATCATCTCGCATACCCGCGGCGCGCCGGCCTACCTGACCTTCGATATCGATTGCCTCGATCCCGCCTATGCGCCCGGCACCGGTACGCCTGTGGCAGGTGGTCCCTCGAGCGCCAAGATTCTCTCGGTGCTGCAGCGTCTGCACCAGCTGGATATCCGCGGCGCCGACGTCGTCGAGGTCTCGCCGCCCTACGATCATGCGGACATCACCGCCATTGCGGGGGCGACGGTCGCGATGTATATGCTTGGCCTACATGCCGAGCGCCGCGCAAGCGCGTCACACGGCTGACTCATCCCTCTTACAAAATGATTCCGGACTTCTTTCTAACCTGTTGAAAGTGTGAGCGAGACAATGGCACCGAAGATCTTCATCGATGGCGAACATGGCACGACGGGCTTGCAGATCCGCACGCGCATGGCCGGCCGCCGCGATGTCGAGCTTCTGTCGATCCCGGAAGCGGAGCGTCGCAACGCCGCGATGCGCGAGGACATGCTGAACAGCGCCGATATCGCGATCCTCTGCCTGCCCGACGACGCTTCGAAGGAAGCGGTGCAGATGGTCTCGGGCAACAACAACGTGCGTGTCATCGACACCTCCACGGCGTTCCGTGTCAATCCTTCCTGGGCCTATGGCTTCGCGGAGATGGACAAGGAGCAGGCAGAGACGATCAAGGCGGCGCGTTTCGTCGCCAATCCGGGCTGCTACCCCACCGGCGCGATCGGCCTCATCCGGCCGATGCGCGCTGCCGGCATTCTGCCCGACGGCTATCCGGTCACGGTCAATGCGGTCTCCGGCTACACCGGCGGCGGCAAGCAGATGATCGCGCAGATCGAGGATCAGAGCCGGGAGGATGCGATCACCGCGCCGCACTTCCTCTACGGGTTGACGCTGGCACACAAGCACGTGCCCGAGATGAAGATCCACGGCCTGCTGGATCGCGCACCGATCTTCTCGCCGTCTGTCGGCAAGTTCCCGCAGGGCATGATCGTTCAGGTACCGCTGCATCTCGACGATCTTGCCGAGGGCACGACGCTCGAAAGCATCCACGCTGCTCTTGTCGCTCACTATGCGGGCCAGGACATCGTGACGGTGGTGCCGCTGGACGAGAGCCGCAAGCTCCCCCGTATCGATGCCGTCGAGCTTGCCGGCAAGGACACGATGAAGCTCTTCGTGTTCGGCACGCCGGGTGCGTCTCAGGTCAACCTCGTTGCGCTGCTCGACAACCTTGGCAAGGGTGCCTCGGGCGCCGCGGTTCAGAACATGGACCTGATGCTCGCCTCCTAATCCCGGAACCGATCATGTCGCTTGAGACGCTGCTGGCGAACACGAGCGCGTGGTTTGTTGCCGCCCTACCAGACCGCGGCATTTCATCGCTCGTCGCCATAGCCTTGATTGCGGGACTGGCACGCGGCTTCTCCGGATTCGGCGCGGCGCTGATCTTCGTTCCGCTTGGCGGCGCAATCATAGGTCCGAAGCTGATATCGCCCGTCCTGCTCGTCATCGATGGCCTGGCGACGCTTGGTATGATTCCCCCGGCTTGGCGCAGCGCAAACCGGCGTGAAGTCTTCACCATGGCAGCGGGCGCGGTGCTTGGCGTGCCTGCCGGGACGGCAGCGCTGGCGCTGGTGGATCCGCTGACGTTGCGCTGGGCGATCACCGCGATCGCCATTTGCCTGCTTGCGTTGCTGGTTTCCGGGTGGCGATACCATGGCGAGCCACTGGTATCGCTGACCTCCACGACAGGTCTCGTTGCCGGCCTCTTCAGCGGCGCTGCCCAGCTCGGTGGACCGCCGGTCGTTGCCTATTGGCTCGGCGGCAAGACCGATTTTGCCCGGGTGCGGGCAAACGTCATTCTCTATTTCGCGATCTCCACCTGCTTCAGCGTCGTCAGCTACTATTTTGGCGGGCTGTTCGTTGAGGCCGTGTTTGCCCTGACGATCGTTATCCTGCCGAGTTACACCATCGGTCTCTATGCCGGCTCGAAACTGTTCGGGCTCGCCAAGGAGAGCACGTTCCGAATGATCTGTTATCTGCTGATCGCAGCCTCCGCCATCATGGGAATGCCGCTGCTCGATGGGGTCCTCCGGTAGGGTCCAACACACCGCCGAATGGCGGAGCGCGAAGCCGCGCAACCGTCGTTGATCAATGGTCCACTGCCGCATAAAGTCGTGCCCGACCTTGGGGGAGCGCGCATGAGTGCAGTCGTCCTGTTCGGTGTTGCCTTTATCGGCGGTACGGTTCTCGTAACGCTGGTCTTCTATTTTGTGATGCGTCTGATCATGGGCGGCGATCCGACTGGCAAGGACAGAGAGCTAGCCGGCGCCATCGTCATGCGAATATCGTCGCTGCATGCGCTGATCCTGGCGCTCGTCTTCGCCCAGGAGATGATCGAGTACCAGCAACTGAAGTTCGAAAGCGTCACGGAAGCGAACGCAATCGCAGACGTGTATTTCGACGCTGATCGCTACGGCGTCAACGAGAAGGCGCCCATCCAGCAAGCGCTCTTCGAGTATGTGCAGATCGTCGTCGACGAGGAGTGGCGCATGCTTGGAGACACTGGGCAGCTATCGCCCACGGCGTGGAACAAGTGGGACAGCGTCTATCAGCGGGTGCTCGACCTGACGCCGACCAATGTGCGCCAGCAAAGCATTCGCGAACATATGCTTGGTGATGTGCACCGTATCGCGGAGGCGCGGGACAAGCGTGAAAACAGCGGCACCGATTCCATCAGCATCATCTTCTGGTTCGCGGCGATTTCGGGGCTCGTGTTCATGGCGCTCGGCTACTATCCCTACCCGCCGGATGCGCGAAACCTGCTGCTGCTTTCGGTGCTCGGCGCGTTCACCGGCATCATTCTTTTCTTCATCTACGCGTTCTCAGACCCCTACAACCCGCCGGCTACGATGAAGCCGACGGCGTTCGAGCGCCTGCTCGATGAATTGGCAAACCCTCCGCCCTCCGGATAGCTGACCTATCGAGCCATCAGCGGCGAGCGCGTCTTCAGGACCAACGCGTCCCCCGGTCCATGCACCGCCGCGTAGAGCAGGCCTGCGAGGAAGGTGAAGTGATCCACGAAGAAACCGAACTCGGCCTGATTCGCGCTCCAATGGCTTGGGCCATGGAAGGCGAAGGCCAGGAATATCACGTAGATGCCGGCCAGAACCGAGGCTTCCGAGAAGAAGGCTCCCGTCAGGAATGCCAGCGTCAGGGCAAGTTCGAAGAACGCCGCTATCCACGCCAGGAAGAGCGGGAAAGGAAAGCCCGCCGCGGCGATATAGCTCGCGGTGGCTTGTATATCCATGAACTTGAAACTCATGGCCATCGCGAAAATGGCGCCGAAGATCAGTCGCGCCAGCAGAATTGCGAACGTTTTGCTCATGCTATCTCTCCCTCGGCCCGAAGCCGTTCGTTGTCCAAATTTCCGGCTTTCTGCGTCCCGCGATTGCGGTTCCACTAACCTTCCCCCATAGGACGCAGCGGGACCTTCTCTCCCGACATCCAGCCGCCATTATTTTCGACAGCGCAATTCCGAGAGCGTCATGCCCACGCCAGGTAATCGGCCAGCACGTCTTCGATGACCTGCCAAGATCTCCTGACGTCTACGGGATTTGCGCCGGCCATGCCGGCGGCGACGATCAGGGCCTTCCATAGCGTCCATCCGCGGCCGCGTGCCCACGTCCCCGCGTCGAGCGGACGTGCCTTTCGAAACACCTGGCGGCTCTGTCCCTCGAACATGTGCCAGGTGATTGCGAGATCACAGGCGGGGTCGCCGACGCCCGACGTCCCGAAATCGATCACGGCATCGAGGCGACCGTTCCTGACTAGAAGGTTGCCATAGGCGACGTCGCCATGAAACCACACAGGCGCGCCTTGCCACGAAGTCGAAAGCGCGGCTTCCCAGACGTCCGTCGCCAGTTGCGTGTCGATCCGACCATCCAAACGCACAAGCGCCTCGCGCGTTTGCGCGTCGTAGACATACAGCGATCCGCCGCGAAAAAAGTTGTGCGAGCCGGGCGGAGGTCCCCCTCTGGCGTCCACCGCCTGCAACGCATCGAGGAAACCGGCCAGGGTAGTGGCGAACTCACTGAGGTCGTCGATGCGTTCCGTCAGCGCCGTCTCACCGTCACGCCACTCATAAACCGACCACGGCCAGGGATAGCTCTCGTCCGCCCTCCCCATCGCCAGAGGCACGGGTATCGGCAGAGGCAGCTGCGGCGCAAGAACCGGCAGCCACTGCTGCTCCTTGGCGACCTGTTCGGCATAGTGAGCAGCGCTCGGCAACCGAACCGTCATCGCCGCGCCAAGGTGGAATGTCCTGTTGTCCCATCCGCCGAACTCGACGGGCCGGATCGCCAGATCAGCCCACTCCGGAAACTGCGTGGCAATCAGCCGACGCACGAGCGCGGTATCGATTACTGGGCCATCCATTGTTCTGGCAGTCCTCCCTGAAGGTGCCGGCATAATGTCGGCCTTTCCCAGCAGAGATCAATCCTAAGGTTGTCTTCGACCTTTCGACTTTGAATCAAGACCCTGAGAAGATGAATCCAAGCTCGCCGCTAATCGCCTGAAATTCATGGTATTTCTCCGGCGCCGCCGCCTTCGTCGGATCCGCGTCTTTATGCGATTTCTATATCACGCTGCTTGTACTCGAATGGAATTCCTACCGTGAATGGCGTTAGCCTTCCCATGAAATGCAAAGGTTGAAAGCCATGCGAGATTTCATGCTACCCAATGCCCCGATCCCCCGCCCGCGCCGCCCGGCACCGAAACGGCAGGTGCGCGAGCGACGCACGGCCCAGGCGCTCATCCTGTTCGGGGTCGTGCTTGCCGCTGTTGAACTCTACGTCATTCTGGGCGGCCTTTGAGCGCAGCATGCCAGCTGACAGACCGTTGCGCCTCGGCGCCACCACGACCGCGCTCATCACGCCGTTTCGCGACGGAGCACTCGACCTTCCCGCACTGGAACGACTGGCGGAGCGACAGATCCGCGGCGGTGTCGACGGGCTTGCCGTCTGTACACTGACCGGAGAAGGACCGACCCTCACCAGAAGCGAGCGCGCCGCAGTCATCCGGACCTGTGTCCGCGTTGCCGGCGATCTTGTTCCCGTCATTGCCGCAACCGGCACGAACGCTACGGCAACGACGATCGCCTTTACGCTAGACGCCGAGGAGCTTGGCGCCAGTGCTGCCCTAGTGACGCTTCCGTACTATTCCAAGCCTGGACAGAAGGGCATTGTCGGTCACTTCGCTCAGCTCGCGACCGCAACGAGCCTTCCCTTGATCGTCGAAAACAACCCGATGCGCACGGCAATCGATATGACCTTGCCGACACTCGCCGCGCTCGCCGATATCCCGTCAATCGTCGGCTTGGCCCTTGCGGAGGGCAACGCCGTCGCTAGGTGCCCGGTGCCCTTCTGGCGTCAACGCTTCCTGCTTCTTTCCGATCGCGACGCAACGGCCCTCTCCTTCCTCGGCAGCGGCGGCAACAGCATCATCTCGGCTGGCGCGAACGTGTACCCGCGTCTGTATGCCTCGCTGCAGCAGGCGGCGCTCGGCGGCAATCTCCCAGCTGCGCGCTTGCTCGATGACAGGCTGGCCCCACTGACAGGAGCGCTAGGCCCCGAGGCCGACCCCGCTGCAATCAAGAACGCGTTGCGGACATTGTTGCCGATCGATCCGGAAGTCCGAATGCCGCTTCTGGCCCTGGATGCCGATGGAGAACAGCTTATTTCGCAGGCGCTCTCGCGCGTTTCCGAGATTCAAGATGCCGCTTTATATATATGATATTTTTATATTTTCCTGATCACCGGCCAATGGAAGGCGAATGCGAGTACCACTACCTTCCTGAGCGTGGCACAGCGCTGCAATCCAGCGCAGAAGACAATTCGAAAGGAAATTCGATGCCCTCTCTTCAATCTGCGTCCGCAATCGAACCCCTCCAACGCCAGGGTTCTACACGCTTCACCATCGGCCAAGACCGAAATGGCCGCTGGGTCGTGCAGGACCGCAAAGGGCTCGTTGGAGGCGTCTTCATCAGCGAACACGCAGCACGCCATTTCGCAGCCGATGAATGCGATCACAAGCCCGAGCAGATTTGCCGCGCCGCGGATGGCATCGTCCTGCAGTTCGGCGCGCTAGAGCGCGGCGAAAAGGAAATCCACTGATACATCGTGATTGGTGGCGGGCCAGCTGGCCCGTCGCCAATGGCAAACGCTTCCTTAACTGGAAGGGCCTATGGTGCTGGCGTAGAGAAGATGCCACGAGACCATGCCGAAACCAAACTTTCGCTTTACCCACTACGATCTGAAGCAACAGCGCGCCGGGACGATTATCGAGGTGACGTTGAACGCGGTGGCGAATGTGCGCCTGATGACTGCGCCGAACTATCAGCGCTTCACCGAAGTCCTCGACTTCAAATATGTCGGCGGCGTCGCGCGGAAGTCTCCCATCCGTCTGTCCATTCCCGACAGCGGACATTGGCATCTGGTCGTGGACATGGAAGGCCATCATGGCCTTGCGGAATCAGCGGTGAAGCTCGTCGCTCCCGCAGGGCAGATGCGAGCCTCCTGATCAGCGCTGATTGCGCTCCTTCCTGAGCTTTGCCCACCATTCAAGGCGTTTGCGGATATCCCGCTCGAAGCCGCGTTCTGGTGGATCATAAAAGGTCTGTCGGCCCATTTTCTCCGGGAAGTAATCCTGGCCCGAAAAGGCGTCCGGCTCGTCGTGATCGTAACGATAGCCCTCGCCGTAACCCTCGCCCTTCATCAGCTTCGTCGGCGCATTCAGGATGTGCTTCGGCGGCAGAAGCGAACCATTCTGCTTGGCGGCCATGGTCGCGGCCTTGAAAGCCGTATAGACGGCGTTCGACTTCGGTGCGGTCGCGAGATAGACGCAGGCCTGCGCCAATGCCAGTTCGCCTTCGGGTGAGCCCAGGTAGTCGTAGGCGTCCTTCGCCGCGTTGCAGATCACCAGCGCCTGCGGGTCGGCAAGGCCGATGTCCTCGACAGCCATGCGAACGAGGCGCCTGCCTAGATAAAGGGGATCTTCGCCGGCGTCGAACATGCGCGCGAGATAGTAGAGCGCTGCATCGGGGTCGGAGCCACGGACGGACTTGTGAAGCGCGGAGATGAGGTTGTAGTGCCCATCCTGGGCCTTGTCGTAGACCGGGGCGCGGCGCTGCACGATGCGCGTGAGGCCCTCCGTATCAAAAGTCTCCTTCTCGCGCGCGGCACGCCATACTTCCTCGGCAAGCGTCAGAACGGCGCGTCCGTCACCGTCCGCCATTCTAAGCAGACTGACACGGGCGTCTTCCGTCAGCGGCAGCGCCTTGCCTTCGGCAGCCTCGGCACGCTTCATCAATTCTTCGAGGCTTTCATCGTCATGCGACTTGAAGGTCAGCACCCGTGCGCGGGACAGCAAAGCCGCATTGAGCTCGAATGAGGGATTCTCGGTGGTGGCGCCCACGAGGATGACGGTGCCGTCCTCCATCACCGGAAGGAAACTATCCTGCTGCGCCCTGTTGAAACGATGAATCTCATCGACGAAGAGCAGCGTCTGCCGGCCATCCATTCGACGCAGCCGTGCCGCCTCGAATGCCTTCTTGAGATCGGCCACGCCTGAAAAGATCGCGGAGATCTGTTCGAAGGCGAGACCCGCCTCGCCCGACAACAATCGGGCGACAGTCGTCTTGCCGGTGCCGGGCGGCCCCCAGAAAATCATCGAGCCGAGCGAACCGCTCTCGATCATGCGCCGCAACACGCCGTCTTCGCCGGTCAGATGCTCCTGGCCAGTGACTTCCGAAAGCGTGCGGGGCCGCAGGCGATCGGCAAGAGGCCGCCGGTTGGCGACCTCCTCGGGAATGCGCGGTGCAAAGAGATCGTCACTCATCGGAAAAACTGTCGGATTCGCTGGCCATCGCGCTCGATCTCGACGCGCCAGAAGCTGGGATCCTCGTCGGCGATCGCTGCGAGTTCCTTGGTATTCTTCACTTCCGTGCCATTGATCGAGATTATGATGTCTTTTGGCTCAAAGCCGAGGCGAGCGGCAAGGGAGTCTTCCTTCACCTCGGAAACAACGACGCCGGTCGATTCCGAAGGCATGCGCAGCTCGTCGGCAACACGCGGTGAGAGATTTTCGACAACAGCGCCCGTGAAGGGCGTGCGGCCACCGATCGTACGCTGGTCGCGTGGCGCCGTCTCGGGCGCTCTGTCGAGCGCTAGTGCGATCTGCTGCTCGCGGCCGTTCTCGACCACGGTCAATTTAACCGACTTGCCAAGCCCTACCGTGGTCAGGCGATAGAGCAGCGCATCCGGATGCTCGACCGGAATGCCATCGACGGCGGAGACGATCTGCCCGGCTTTCAATCCGGCCTTGGCCGCCGGGCCACCCTCGGTAACCTTGACGACAAGCGCACCGCGCGCCTTGTTGAGGCCGAGCGCTTCGGCAACCTCGGACGTCACCGCATCGAACGTGGCGCCAACATAGGGCCGCTCGAAGGACTTCACGCCGGCATCCGCAGACGCAAGGAACACCTTCACGAGATTGGCCGGGATCGCAAAGCCGATGCCGTTCGAACCGCCGCCGCGCGAGAAGATCGCCGTGTTGATCCCGATCAGCTCGCCATTCATGTTCATCAGCGCGCCGCCGGAGTTGCCGGGGTTGATCGACGCATCCGTCTGAATGAAGAAGCCAAACTCGTTCTTGACCACCTGATTACGTGCCAGCGCCGAAACGATACCGCTGGTGACCGTCTGGCCGACACCGAAGGGATTGCCGATCGCCAGGACGAGATCACCGACCTCGACGGCATCGGAATTGCCTAGCGCGAGGGTCGGGAAGGTCTCTTTGGTGTCGACCTTGAGGACGGCAAGGTCGACACGGTCATCTCGCAGGACAACCTTGCACGGAAACTCCCGCCCGTCCGAAAGCGCGACCTTGATGTCATCCGCGCCTTCCACGACGTGGTTGTTCGTTACGATCGTTCCGTTCGCCTCGACGATGACGCCCGATCCCAGCGACGACTGCTTCTCGCTTCGGTTCGGCATCTGCTGACCGAAGAACTCTTCAAAGAAGGGGTCGCCCCCGAAAGGAGACTGCCTGCGGACGGTCTTTTCGGCATAGACGTTCACAACGGCGCCTGCCGTCTGCTTGACGAGCGGCGCGAAGGAGAGCTGCATCTCCAACTGGCTCTGCGGTACGGTCTTGGCGGTTTGAGCATTGGCGGAAACCGGCAGCGCAAGCACCAGAGCCACGAGAGGCAGGGCCGTGCGCTTCAACAGGTCATGCATGGGGATTCCTTCTGAAATTCGCTCTTGAACACGTTGTAGCGCCGGACGCTAGAAAGGAAAGAGGGCGGAAGCATGGAAGAACAAGGCAGCTCACGGACTACTGATCAAGCTTCGCAAACTGATTCAAAAACGAACTCTATGCGACTGATATCTAATGCCAAAGGCAAGCCGAAGTCACCCGAAGGAGACATCGCGCTCGAAGCATGTTGCACCTCTGCCCCATTCCTGGTGCCCAAGCTGTTGAAGCGCCGTTCGCCCACCGATTCCTTTAAGCCAAAGCAGGACCCGTCCTTGCCGCGTCGGCCAACTGCATCATGTTTGTCGCTGGACCCAATGAAACAGGAACTGATGCATGAGAGCTTTTCACCCCACGCTTTTCCCCGTCGCAGCATTCACCCTTTCAGCGCTCATGGCAGGCGCTTCCCATGCCGCGAGCTTTGATTGCGACGCAAAGGAACTGAAGCCGGATGAAACAGTGATCTGCGAAAACCGCGCGCTGAACGATGCCGATGTGAAGATGGTAACGACGTTCAACCTGCTGTCTGGGCTTATGGCGATGGGCTCGCGCGGCACCTTGCAGGACGAGCAAACGGCCTGGCTCAAGAAACGCCAGGAATGCGCCGCAGACGCGGCATGCATCAAGGCTGCCTATGACGAGCGCCTGAAACAGCTCGATGAAACCTACAAAAAAATAAACCGGCCGCTTTAGCGACCGGTCCATTTCACATTCTCTTGACAAGAAGCTCAGCGGCTGCCGAGATCGCGAACGGCTCCCCGATCGGCGCTGGTTGCGAAGGCGGCATAAGCCTTCAGCGCCGTCGTGACGTTGCGCTTGCGCTGCTCGGCCGGATGCCAGCCCCTCTCCTCCTGCTCGGCACGACGGTTCGCCAGCTCCTTGTCGTCGACGCGCAGGCTGATGATGCGGTTCGGGATGTCGATGTCGATCATGTCACCTTCGCGAACCAGACCGATCGTACCGCCGTTTGCCGCTTCCGGCGAGACGTGGCCGATGGAAAGCCCGGAGGTGCCGCCGGAGAAGCGGCCGTCGGTGATCAGCGCACAAGCCTTCCCGAGGCCCTTCGATTTCAGGTAGCTCGTCGGATAGAGCATTTCCTGCATGCCGGGGCCACCCTTCGGGCCCTCGTAGCGGATGACGACGACATCGCCGGCAACGACCTGGTTCGACAGGATGGCCTTCACGGCCGCGTCCTGGCTTTCGTAGACCTTGGCCGGGCCGGAGAACTTCAGGATGGATTCGTCAACGCCTGCCGTCTTCACAATGCAGCCGTCAAGCGCCAGGTTGCCCTTCAGAACAGCAAGACCGCCGTCCTTCGAGAACGGATGCTCCACGGAGCGGATAACGCCCTTTTCGCGGTCCGTGTCGAGATCGTCCCAACGCGCTTCCTGACTAAAGGCGACTTGGGTGGGGATGCCGCCGGGCGCGGCGCGGTAGAAGTTACGGACCGTCTCGCTGTTGGTGCGGGTAATGTCCCAGCGGTCGATCGCGTCGCCGAGCGTTTCGGCATGGACCGTCGGGCATTCGCGGTTCAGCAGGCCGCCCTTGTCCAGCTCGCCGAGGATCGACATGATGCCGCCGGCGCGGTGAACATCTTCCATATGGACATCACTCTTTGCCGGTGCGACCTTGGAGAGGCAGGGAACGCGGCGCGACAAGGCGTCGATGTCGGCCATCGTGAAATCGATCTCGCCTTCGTGAGCAGCCGCGAGGATGTGCAGGACGGTATTCGTCGAACCACCCATGGCGATATCGAGGGCCATCGCGTTCTCGAACGCCTTCTTGGACGCGATCGTGCGCGGCAGAGCCTTGACGTCGTCCTGCTCGTAGTAACGGCGCGCGAGATCGACGATCAGGTGACCAGCTTCGACGAACAGGCGCTTGCGATCGGCATGCGTTGCGAGCGTCGAGCCGTTGCCGGGCAGCGACAGGCCGAGCGCTTCGGTCAGGCAGTTCATGGAGTTGGCGGTAAACATGCCCGAGCACGAGCCGCAGGTCGGACAGGCAGACCGTTCGATGACCTTGACGTCCTCATCACTGATCTTGTCGTCGGCGGCGGCAACCATGGCGTCGACGAGGTCGAGCGCGTGGGTCTTGCCATGCAGGACGACCTTGCCGGCTTCCATTGGGCCACCGGAGACGAAGACGGTCGGGATGTTGAGGCGGAGTGAGGCCATCAGCATGCCGGGCGTGATCTTGTCACAGTTGGAGATGCAGACCATCGCGTCGGCGCAGTGGGCGTTGACCATGTATTCGACGCTGTCGGCAATCAGTTCGCGCGACGGCAGCGAATAGAGCATGCCGTCATGGCCCATCGCGATGCCGTCGTCGACGGCGATCGTGTTGAATTCCTTGGCGACGCCACCAGCAGCTTCGATTTCGCGGGCCACGAGTTGACCAAGGTCCTTGAGATGGACGTGGCCAGGCACGAACTGGGTGAAGGAGTTCACCACCGCAATAATCGGCTTGCCGAAATCCGAATCCTTCATGCCCGTGGCGCGCCAAAGGCCGCGCGCACCCGCCATGTTGCGGCCGTGGGTCGTGGTTCTGGAACGGTAGGCTGGCATTGGCGTATTCCTTACGTGTCGGAAATCGTCGGCGATTGCGGGTCGCAGGCTTCAAGCGGCCGGGTTGTCGCCGTTTTTTGGAATTGTCCTAATCCAAACGGTGTGGGCTGTCACTACCGGGAAGGCCGAAACCGGTACGCTTCGGCTCCTGGGCACATCGAGCTTATACGGTCACGGCAGTCGTTTCGTTACAGACTATTGCATCAAGCAGCGAACACAAAAAGTTGGCTTTTCGCAGCCGTGCCTGTGGGCATAAACAATGATCTAAAGATGTGTTTAATGCGTTGAAGGTTTATACCGAGCTTACTTGCTCAGGAGGTTTCCGATGCCAGCCTATCGCCCCCCCAAGATCGCATCCTCGGAGATTACGCCGCAACAACTCTATCTGCGCCGCCGCGAATTCCTCGGCGCTGCGACGCTGGGCGCCATGGCGCTGTACGGAGCCGGCAAGGCCAGTGCAGCGGCACTGTCGGTCGTCGAAAGCAAATATACGGTCGATGAGAAGACGACACCCCTGAAGGACGTCACGACCTACAACAATTTCTACGAATTCGGCCTGGATAAGGGCGATCCCGCTGCGCTCTCCGGCGACTTTAAACCGCTGCCTTGGACGATTAAGGTTGACGGCATGGTCAACAAGCCCGGCACGTTCGATGTCGAAGCGCTGATCAAGGAATTCCCGATCGAGAGCCGCACCTACCGCATGCGTTGTGTCGAGGCGTGGTCGATGGTCATTCCGTGGGATGGCTTTCCGCTTGCTTCCCTGCTCAACAAAGTCGAGCCGCTCGGAAGCGCAAAGTACGTCGCCTTCGAAACGGTCGTGCGGCCAGAAGAGATGCCGGGACAGAAAGGCATCTTCCAATCGCTCGACTGGCCCTATGTCGAAGGCCTGCGGCTCGACGAAGCGCGTCACCCACTCGCCCTGCTCGCCGTCGGTCTTTATGGTCAGACCTTGCCGAACCAGAACGGCGCGCCGATCCGGCTGGTCGTGCCATGGAAGTATGGCTTCAAGGGCATCAAGTCGATCGTCCGGATCACCCTGACGGATAAGGAGCCGAAGAACACCTGGCAGGTGACCAATCCCCAGGAGTATGGCTTCTTTGCCAACGTCAATCCGGAGGTCGATCACCCACGCTGGAGCCAGGCGACGGAACGGCGCATCGGCGAAAGCGGCTTTTTTGGCGCCAGCCGCCACCCCACCCTGCCGTTCAACGGCTATGCCGACGAGGTCGCCAGCCTCTATAGCGGCATGGATCTTCGGAAGAACTTCTGATGCCGGGATTTTCGCTCAGCCTTGCGAAGCGGTGGCAATCGGCCTCTGTCTGGGCGCTCTATGCCATCGGCCTGTTGCCCGCCGCATGGACCTTCTATCTCGGCGCGACCGATCAGCTCGGCGCCGATCCGGTAAAGACCTTCGAACTGTTCCTCGGCCTTTGGGCGATCCGCTTCCTTATCCTGACGCTCGCCGTCAGCCCTGCCCGCGATCTGTTCGGCTGGAACTATCTGCGCTATCGCCGCGCGCTTGGGCTCCTCTGTTTCTATTACGTGGCGATGCATTTGACTGTTTACATGGTGCTGGACCAGGCACTTGATCTCTCAGCTGTGCTCAACGACGTGCTGAAGCGGCCCTTCATCATGTTCGGCATGGCCGGGTTCGTCATGCTCGTTCCGCTTGCCGTGACGTCGAACAATCTTTCGATCCGCCGCCTCGGACCGAACTGGGTCCGGCTGCATCGCCTCGTCTACATCATCGCCGCTGCCGGCGCCGTACACTTTGCGCTATCGACGAAGGTCATCGACCTCGAGCAATACGTCTATGTCACGGTGATCATCCTGCTGATCCTCTACCGCTCATGGCGGCCGATCGCGCGGAGCAGGAAACGCGGCCAGGGCCGCCAGCGCACACGGGCTGCAGCGACCGCCTCATGATTTGCGCACGCTCCTTCGACTATCGGCTAGCGACCAATCACGATTCTGTCGCTGGCTGATTGATCATGGCTTCGATGTTGTAGCCATCGGGATCGAGAACGAAGGAGGCGTAATAGCCTGATGCATATTGTGGGCGTGGGCCGGGGGCGCCATTGTCCTTTGCGCCAGCATCAAGCGCGGCGTGATAAAACGCATCAACTTCGGCCTTGCCTCGAGTGCGAAAGGCGACGTGCACACTCGTCAAAGGCGGCTGGCTGTCGACCTGCTGGATCTCGAAAAGGCACCCATTGCCGATATCGAAGGCCCAGAACACGCTCTCCTTTCCGAAGGAAAGTTTGTATCCTAGCGGTGCAAGCGCCTTCTCATAGAAGAGCTTGCTCTTTGCCAAGTCACTCACAGCAACGGTTATATGGTCTATCAAGCGCCCACTCCTTGAGACGTTGGCGGGAACACCAAGCTAGCTCCGATCTCAAGACTGCTCAACATGCCAAGCGGCAGCACGATACAGCATTTGCGGCTGCATCCAAGGGCAGCGATCCGCTCCTGAATACGCCTTGTCTTGGTGGAAACACGACGACCCCGTCCACGACCGCCGTCTCCCGTGCCCAGCAAGGGCTACAAACGAAAACAGCCGGGCTTTGCAGCCCGGCTGTTTTGCTTCCGGCAAACCGGAAAGGATTAAGCGGCTTCAGCTGCAGCAGCTTCGGCTTCAACGCGAGCCTTGTCGGCTGCGCCCTTGGCGTAGGTGTCGCGGTCAACGAACTCGATGACGGCGAGAGCGGCGTTGTCGCCCTGGCGGAAGCCAGCCTTCATGATACGCAGGTAACCGCCGTTGCGGGTTGCGTAGCGCGAAGCGATCGTGTCGAAGAGCTTCGAAACAACAGCGGCGTCGCGGATCTGCGAGATCGCCTGACGACGAGCATGCAGGTCGCCCCGCTTGCCGAGGGTGACGAGCTTTTCAACGATCGGACGGATTTCCTTTGCCTTCGGCAGGGTCGTCACGATCTGCTCATGGGTGATGAGCGAAGCCGCCATGTTGGCAAACATTGCCTTGCGGTGGCTAGCGGTTCTGTTCAGCTTGCGGCCGGATTTACCGTGGCGCATTGCTATTCTCCTTCACATGCAGGCATCTCGCCCGCCGTTTGATGGTTAGTATTGGTCTTCGTAGCGCTTGGCGAGATCTTCGATGTTCTCAGGCGGCCATGCCGGCACTTCCATGCCGAGGTGCAGGCCCATGGAAGCGAGAACTTCCTTGATTTCGTTCAGCGACTTGCGACCAAAATTCGGCGTGCGGAGCATTTCTGCTTCGGTCTTCTGAATGAGGTCGCCGATGTAGACGATGTTGTCGTTCTTCAGGCAGTTTGCCGAGCGAACGGACAGTTCGAGTTCGTCCACCTTCTTGAGGAGCGCCGGGTTGAAAGCGAGTTCGGTGACGGCTTCTTCTTCGGCTTCCTTCTGCGGCTCGTCGAAGTTGACGAACACGCCAAGCTGATCCTGGAGGATGCGAGCCGCGAAAGCGACGGCATCTTCGCCGGAGATCGAACCATCGGTTTCGATCGTCATGTTCAACTTGTCGTAGTCGAGAACCTGTCCTTCGCGGGTGTTTTCAACCTTGTAGGACACCTTCTTGACCGGCGAATAAAGGCTGTCGACCGGGATGAGACCGATCGGAGCATCTTCCGCACGATTGCGGTCGGCCGGAACGTAGCCCTTGCCGTTGTTGACGGTGAATTCCATGCGGATTTCGGCGCCCTCGTCGAGCGTGCAGATGACATGCTCGGGGTTGAGGATTTCGATATCGCCGACCGTCTGGATGTCGCCAGCCGTTACAACGCCCGGGCCCTGCTTACGCACGACCATGCGCTTTGCGTCATCGCCATCCATCTTGATGGCGATTTCCTTGATGTTGAGGACGATGTCCGTGACGTCTTCGCGGACGCCCGGGATCGACGAGAACTCATGCAGCACGCCATCGATCTGCACAGCCGTCACTGCGGCACCGCGCAGCGAGGACAGCAGAACGCGGCGAAGCGCGTTGCCGAGGGTGAGGCCGAAACCGCGCTCCAGCGGCTCTGCTACGAGCGTCGCCTTGGTGCGCGAGCTCGAAGAGAACTCGACCTTGTTCGGCTTGATCAATTCCTGCCAGTTTTTCTGAATCATATTTTTGCCTTCCGTTCGTTACCACCATCCAATCGTGGCAACCGAGCTTGAGAAGCACCGGGAGCGAAAACCCGCTCACCGGTGTTGTGAATGGCGATGATCAGACGCGGCGCTTCTTGCGCGGGCGGCAACCATTGTGCGGGATCGGCGTCACGTCACGGATGGACGTGATCATGAAACCAGCAGCCTGGAGCGCGCGCAGAGCGGATTCACGACCCGAACCCGGGCCGCAAACTTCGACTTCCAGCGACTTCATGCCATGTTCCTGAGCCTTCTTGGCGCAGTCTTCAGCAGCGATCTGAGCAGCGAACGGGGTCGACTTGCGCGAGCCCTTGAAGCCCTTGGCGCCAGCAGACGACCAGGCAATGGCGTTGCCCTGAGCGTCGGTGATGGTGATCATCGTGTTGTTGAAGGTCGAGTTGACGTGGGCAACACCCGACGAAATGTTTTTACGTTCGCGACGACGAACGCGTACGGCTTCCTTGGCCATCTAAATCCCTTTCTTGGATCTCTGCACCGCCGTAATACCAGCGGCTACACCGGAACGAGACCTTACGGCCCTGCCCCAAACTCAAAAGAGGCCGGCGCAGACCGCCAGCCCCCTCACCTCCGGTTTCCCGGAAATTACTTCTTCTTACCAGCGATGGCCTTTGCCGGACCCTTGCGGGTGCGGGCATTGGTGTGCGTGCGCTGGCCGCGGACCGGAAGGCCACGGCGATGACGCAGGCCACGGTAGCAGCCGAGGTCCATCAGACGCTTGATGTTCATCGAGGTTTCGCGACGCAGATCGCCTTCGACCTGATAGTCACGGTCGATGGTTTCACGGATCTGCAGAACCTCGGAGTCCGTCAGCTGATGGACGCGCTTGTCAGCCGACAGGCCAACCTTCTCCATGATTTCCTGCGCGAATTTTGGACCGATCCCGTGAATGTAGGTCAGCGCGATAACGACGCGCTTCGCAGTCGGGATGTTGACGCCAGCGATACGTGCCACGCCTATTCTCCTTGCGTTCCCGTTGCCATCCGGCAAGAGGCTTTTCGTTATGCAGCCGAACCGGCCGCTCGTTCAGATTTGGGTTCGTACATGTCAAAACGACCGAACCCGGACTTCTCTGGAAATCCGCGCCGATCGCATAAATGTCGCGAGTTGGCGCGGTGTTTAGCGGAATCAGTGCTGAAAAGCAACCGCTTCCGCCAAGTTTTATTTTCAAAGACTAAAGCTTCGAAAGTATCTTATCGATCTCGCTGGTGACGTGATCGATATCCGCCATGCCATCAACCGACTTCAGCTTGCCCTTGGCATAGAAGTAGCCGATCAATGGAGATGTTTCCTTGTAGTAAGCCTGCAGGCGCGTGACGACCGTTTCGCGGTTGTCATCCGGGCGCCGCTTGAAGTGAGTCGAACCGCAGCGGTCGCAAACGCCTTCAATCTTCGGCTTGACGTTGGTGTCGTGATAGCCTGCACCGCAGTTGGCGCAGGTATAGCGTCCCGAGACACGGTCAGCGAGGACGTTGTCGTCAACCTGGATCTCGATCACGGTCGAGAGCTCAAGACCCTTGCTTTTCAGAATGGCTTCCGTTGCGTCGGCCTGAACCAGCGTGCGCGGGTAACCGTCGAGAATGAAACCCTTGGTGCAGTCCGGTGCATCCAGACGCTCGGAGACGATGGCATTGACAATCTCATCGGAAACAAGCTTGCCAGCATCCATGACGGCCTTTGCACGCTTGCCCACCTCCGTGCCAGCCGCAACGGCAGCACGCAGCATGTCACCCGTGGAAAGTTGCGGAATTCCGTACTTCTCCACGATCCGCTGAGCCTGGGTCCCCTTACCCGCGCCCGGCGGCCCTAACAGTATGAGTCTCATCGCCCCCTCTTTCCTCCGCGCAACTTCGATTTCTTGATCAGGCCTTCATACTGCTGTGCGATCAGATGACCCTGAATCTGCGCCACCGTATCGAGAGTTACGCTAACCACGATCAAGAGCGAAGTGCCACCCAAGGACAAAGGAATGCCCGTCTGAGACACAAGAATTTCAGGCAGAATGCACACGAAGACGAGGTAGATCGCGCCAATCACCGTAATGCGGGTCAGCACGTAGTCGATATACTCAGCAGTCCGCTCGCCCGGGCGAATACCCGGGATGAAGCCGCCATGCTTCTTCAGATTGTCGGCGGTGTCCTTCGGATTGAAGACGATAGCGGTATAGAAGAAGGCGAAGAAAGCGATCAGCAGGCCGTAGAGCAGCATATAGAGCGGCTGGCCGTGGCCGAGCGCGGCGACGATCGAGGTCGCCCAGGCCGGCAGTGCGGTCGTGTTGGCAAAGCCTGCAACGGTCGCCGGCAGCAGCAGCAGCGAAGACGCGAAGATCGCCGGGATAACGCCCGAGGTGTTGAGCTTCAGCGGCAGGTGCGACGTGTCGCCCTGGAACATGCGGTTGCCGACCTGGCGCTTCGGATACTGGATCAGCAGGCGGCGCTGCGCACGCTCGACGAAAACGATGATCGCGATAACGGCGATCGCAATGACGATGACGGCGAGAATCAGCGTCGTCGACAGGGCGCCGGTGCGGCCAAGTTCGAGGGTGCCGGCAAGAGCCTGCGGAAGGCCTGCGGCGATACCGGCGAAGATGATCAGCGAGATGCCGTTGCCGATGCCGCGCGAGGTGATCTGCTCGCCGAGCCACATCAGGAACATCGTGCCGCCGAGCAGGGTCACGACCGTCGAAATGCGGAAGAAGATGCCAGGATCGACAACAAGGCCGTTGCCGCTCTCAAGACCGACGGAAATGCCGTAAGCCTGAAGCGCACCGAGGAGTACCGTGCCGTAGCGCGTATACTGGTTGATGATCTTGCGGCCCTGTTCGCCTTCCTTCTTCAGGTTTTCGAGCGCCGGAACGACCGAAGTCATCAGCTGCACGATGATCGAAGCGGAAATGTAAGGCATGATGCCGAGCGCAAAGATTGCCATGCGCTGCACGGCGCCGCCCGAGAACATGTTGAAGAGGCCGAGAATGCCGCCTGCCTGGCCACGGAAGGCCTGGGCATAAGCTTCTGGATTGAGGCCGGGGAGCGGAATGTGGGTACCGAGCCGGTACACGAGGAGAGCTGCCAGTGTGAACCACAGGCGCTTCTTGAGATCCTCGGCTTTGGCGAAGGTCGAGAAATTGAGGTTAGAAGCCAACTGTTCCGCTGCAGACGCCATGCGATTCTCCGCGCTACCAATTCCGGGCTCTAGCCAAGCGAGGTGCAGGACCCGGTATCAGCATTCTGAATTATTCAAAAGCGGGTTTCGGACGGATTGCGAACGCAACCTATGCCTCACCCTTGTGTTCGTTCCTACCGTCCATGACGCACGTGCGTCCAGCCGGTTTTTGTGAGGCTCACATATGGGAGCAAAATCGCCCGGTGTGAAGCACCCCGGGCGACTTATCATAAGATTAATTATTCTGCAGCTGCGGCAGAAAGAAGCGTGACGGAACCGCCAGCTTTTTCGATCTTTTCGACAGCCGGCTTGGAAGCGCCAGCAACTTCGAACTTGACCTTTGCCTTCAGCTCGCCGTCGGCGAGAACGCGAACGCCGTCCTTGACGCGACGGATAACGCCGGCAGCCTTGAGAGCTGCTGCATCAACCGTGGACTTGGCGTCGAGCTTGCCAGCGTCGATCGCAGCCTGAACACGCTCAAGCGACACGACGACGAAGTCGGCCTTGAAAATGTTGTTGAAGCCGCGCTTCGGCAGGCGACGGTAGATTGGCATCTGACCGCCTTCGAAACCGTTGATAGCGACGCCGGAACGGGACTTCTGACCCTTCACACCGCGACCACCGGTCTTGCCCGAGCCCGAACCAATACCGCGGCCGAGGCGCTTGCGGCTGTGGGTCGAACCTTCGTTGTCTTTAATTTCATTGAGTTTCATAGCGAATCTCCCGGCTTACTTCTCGTCGACGACGCGAACGAGATGCTGGACAGCACGGATCATGCCACGAACGGAAGGAGTATCTTCCAGCGTGCGGCGACGGTGCATCTTGTTGAGTCCGAGGCCGATCAGCGTGCGCTGCTGGACGTCCGGACGACGAATCGGGCTGCCGATCTGTTCGACAATAACCGTCTTCGCTTCAGTCTTCTTGGTAGCCTTAGCCATCTGTCAGACTCCTCTTATTCTTCAGAGGCATTGCCAGAAGCGGCACGGCGAGCCTGGAGCGTTGCATACTTGATGCCGCGCTGAGCTGCGATGTCCTTCGGGTGAACCTGGTGCTTCAGAGCGTCGAAGGTAGCGCGAACCATGTTGTATGGGTTCGAGGAACCGGTCGACTTGGCGACAACGTCGTGAACGCCGAGCGTTTCGAAAACAGCGCGCATCGGACCACCGGCGATGATACCGGTACCGACCTTGGCCGAACGAAGCAGAACCTTGCCGGCGCCATGGCGGCCATGAACGTCGTGATGCAGCGTACGGCCGTCACGCAGCGGTACGAAGATCAGTTCGCGCTTGGCAGCTTCAGTCGCCTTGCGGATTGCTTCCGGCACTTCGCGTGCCTTGCCGTGACCGAAGCCAACGCGGCCCTTCTGGTCACCAACGACGACGAGAGCGGCGAAACCGAAACGGCGGCCACCCTTAACAACCTTGGCAACGCGGTTAATCGCGACCAGCTTGTCGACGAATTCGCTATCGCGCTCTTCACGGGCCTGGCGGTCTTCCCGCTGCGGCCTTCTTTCCTGTGCCATTGTCCTCTTCCTTTTTCTTTTCCGGGTGCAATCGGCAAACAAAACGAGGACCGCATCGGCCTCCCCTTTTCGGGACGCCTGCGGTCCGGTGATATCCGGCCGGTACCCTAAGGCTGCCGGCCGGAAACTTTATTAGAAGGACAGACCGCCTTCGCGGGCTGCTTCTGCCAGGGCCTTGATGCGGCCGTGGTAGATGAAGGCGCCACGGTCGAATACGACGTCCTTGACGCCTGCCTTCGAGGCGCGCTCAGCAACGAGCTTGCCTACGAGGGCAGCTGCTGCCGTGTCAGCACCGGTCTTCAGAGAACCGCGCAGGTCCTTGTCGAGGGTCGAGGCAGACGCAAGCGTCTTACCAGCGACATCGTCAATGACTTGAGCATAGATGTTCTTCGACGAGCGATGAACCGACAGGCGCGGACGGCCGTTGGCCACCGACTTGAGGTGACGACGCACGCGGTTGGCACGACGTGCAAGTGCTTCTTTCCTGCTAGCCATTTCGCGTGATCCTTACTTCTTCTTGCCTTCTTTGCGGACGATCCGCTCTTCGGCATACTTGACGCCCTTGCCCTTGTAAGGCTCAGGACCGCGGTATTCGCGGATTTCAGCGGCAACCTGGCCGACCTGCTGCTTGTTGATGCCGGTGACGACGATTTCCGTCGGCTTCGGCACAGTGATCGTGATGCCCTGCGGCGGCTCATACACAACGTCATGGCTGAAGCCGAGTGCCAGCTGCAGGTTCTTGCCCTGAAGCGACGCGCGGTAACCGACGCCGTTGATTTCGAGCTTGCGCTCAAAGCCGTCCTTAACGCCCTTGAAGATGTTCTCGATCATCGTGCGGGACATGCCCCACTTTGCACGAGCATTCTTCGTCTGGCTGAGCGGCGTCACGACGACCGCATTATTTTCGAGCTTCACGCCGACTTCGTCGTTTGCGACGAAGAACAGCTCGCCCTTCGGGCCCTTAGCGGTAACCTTCTGGCCATCGACCGTAGCCGTGATCCCAGCAGGCACCTGAACGGGCTTTTTACCGATACGAGACATTTTTATATCCTGTCTGTTCGCTATGGAGATCCCTGCTCAGCCTTAGAAGACCGAGCAAAGAACCTCGCCACCAACGTTCTGTTCGCGAGCCTGGTGATCGGCCATCACGCCCTTCGGGGTCGAAAGGATAGTGATGCCGAGGCCGTTCGCGACCTGCGGAATGGACTTGACCGAGACATAAACCCGGCGGCCCGGCTTGGACACACGGCCGATCTCACGGATCACCGATGCGCCTTCATAGTACTTGAGTTCGATGTTGAGCTCAGACTTGCCATTGCCGAAATCGACAACGGAGTAGCCACGGATGTAGCCTTCAGACTGCAGAACATCGAGAACACGTGCACGGAGCTTCGAAGCAGGCGTCGAGACCGACGACTTGCGGCGAGAAGCGCCGTTACGGATGCGAGTGAGCATATCGCCCAACGGATCAGTCATTGTCATCTAACCTGCTCCTTACCAGCTCGACTTGACGATGCCCGGCACCTTGCCGAGATTGCCGAGTTCACGCAGCGCGATACGCGACATGCGCAGTTTGCGGTAGTATGCGCGCGGACGGCCCGATACTTCGCAACGGTTGCGAATGCGGGTCTTGGATCCATCGCGCGGCAGGGATGCCAGCTTGATCGAGGCCTTGAACCGCTCTTCGATCGGAAGAGCCTGGTTCATGATGATCGCCTTCAGAGCTGCGCGCTTGGCAGCCTGGTTAGCGACCGTAGTACGGCGGCGCTTGTTCTTTTCAACTGCGCTTGTCTTCGCCATGTGCGGTTCCTTTTCTACGCTCGTCGTTACGGTTACTGACGGAACGGGAAGTTGAACTCTGTCAGGAGAGCCCGCGCTTCGTCGTCCTTCGTTGCCGTCGTGCAAACGATGATGTCCATGCCCCACATCTGATCAACCTTGTCGTAGTTGATCTCAGGGAACACAATGTGCTCCTTGATGCCCATGGCGAAGTTGCCACGGCCGTCAAAGCTTTTCGGGTTCAGGCCGCGGAAGTCGCGAACGCGCGGAAGCGCGATGTTCACGAGACGGTCCAGGAACTCGTACATGCGAGCGCCGCGCAGGGTGACCTTTGCGCCGATCGGCATCTGCTCGCGGACCTTGAAGCCAGCGATGGAGTTGCGTGCACGGGTGATGACCGGCTTCTGGCCGGCAATAGCGGCCAGGTCGGCTGCAGCAACAGTCGGCTTCTTCGAATCAGCCGTTGCTTCACCAACACCCATGTTGATTACGATCTTGTCGAGCTTCGGAATCATCATCTCGTTGGCGTAGGAGAACTTCTCCTGCATCGCCGCACGAATGCGCTCGACATATTCCTTCTTGAGCCGTGGCTCGTACTTTGCGTCAGCCATCAGATCACCTCACCGGAACGCTTGGCCACACGGACCTTCTTGCCGTCAACAACCTTGAAGCCAACGCGGGTCGGCTTGCCGTCCTTGTCGACGATTGCGACGTTGGACAGGTGAACCGAAGCTTCCTTGCTGATGATGCCGGCTTCCTGGCTCTGCGTCTGGCGCTGGTGGCGCTTTACGACGTTGACGCCACGAACAACGGCGCGATCTTCCTTGGGCAGAACCTGAAGGACTTCGCCGGTACGGCCCTTGTCCTTGCCTGCGAGCATGACGACCTTGTCGCCCTTACGAATCTTTTGCATCCTTCGCGCTCCTTACAGTACTTCGGGAGCCAGCGAGATGATCTTCATGTGGTTCTTGGCGCGAAGTTCGCGCGGAACCGGTCCGAAGATACGGGTGCCGATCGGCTCTTTCTTGTTGTCGATGAGGACTGCTGCATTCGTGTCGAAGCGGATGATGCTGCCATCAACGCGACGGATTTCCTTGGCGGTACGAACAACCACCGCCTTCATCACGTCACCCTTCTTCACGCGGCCGCGCGGGATCGCTTCCTTGATCGAAACGACAATAATGTCGCCGATCCCGGCATACTTGCGCTTCGAGCCGCCCAGCACCTTGATGCACATGACACGACGTGCGCCGGAATTATCCGCCACGTCGAGGTTTGTTTGCATCTGAATCATATCAGGTCGCCTTTTTGGTTTACCGGAATGGTTGGGCTTTCGCCCCCTACCCCGGCTTATGAAAATTGTCAGCCGGCCGCTTGCCACAAGGACAGGCGAAAACACGGCAATAGCTTGAATAGCGCGGGATCGATCGTGCCAGGGTGGTTTCCCGTCGGGACCTTCCGTGCGCTCAAAGCAAAAGAACGCTCGACGAACGAGCGTTCTGACGCTGCTTCATACAGATATTTCCGCGAGACGCAAGGCCTCGCGCAAAAATCTTACTTGGCCTGGGCGGAAACGACCGTCCAGCGCTTGTCCTTGGAAATCGGCGCGCATTCCTCGATGGATACGGTATCGCCGATCTTGTACTGGTTGTTTTCGTCGTGGGCCTTGTACTTCTTGGAACGACGAACGGTCTTCTGGAGCAGCGGGTGAGCGAAACGACGCTCAACGCGAACTACGACAGTCTTCTCGTTCTTGTCGCCAACGACAACGCCCTGCAGAATGCGCTTCGGCATGATGTTTTCCTTTACGCCTTTGCTTCTGCCGCCTTCTGGCGGGCAATGGTTTTCACGCGGGCGATGTCCTTACGGACTTCGTTGATGCGCGAGGACTTTTCCAGCTGACCGGTTGCCTTCTGGAAGCGCAGGTTGAACTGCTCCTTCTTCAGGTCGGCGAGCTTGTCCTTGAGCTGATCGGCCGTGAGGCCGCGTACTTCTTCGGCTTTCATGTGCCTTGCTCCTTACTCTGCAATACGCTGAACGAAGCGCGTCTTGACCGAGAGCTTGGCAGAGCCGAGGCGAAGCGCTTCACGAGCGATTTCTTCGCTGACGCCGTCGATTTCGAACATCATACGGCCTGGCTTGACCTTGCATGCCCAGTATTCGACAGAGCCCTTGCCCTTACCCATACGGACTTCGGTCGGCTTTGCGGTTACCGGAACATCCGGGAACACGCGGATCCATACACGGCCGGCGCGCTTCATGTAACGCGTGATCGCGCGGCGGGCCGCTTCGATCTCGCGTGCATTCACGCGGTTCGGCTCTTGAGCCTTAAGGCCGAATTCGCCGAAGGCCAGGTCAGAACCACCCTTGGCGACGCCCTTGATGCGGCCCTTGAATTGCTTGCGGTACTTGGTACGCTTTGGCTGCAACATTTTCTTATTCTCCGAACTTATCCACCAACGCTATTAGGCGTTGTCGCGGCGACGATCGCGATCACGGCTTGCCGGACCCTGAGCGTCACCCTCGAGTGCGCGGCGCTCGGAGGCCATCGGATCGTGCTCAAGGATTTCGCCCTTGAAGATCCAAACCTTGATGCCGCAGATGCCAAAAGCGGTTTCCGCTTCAGCTGTGCCGTAGTCGATGTCAGCGCGCAGCGTGTGCAGCGGAACGCGACCTTCGCGGTACCATTCCGTACGAGCGATTTCAGCACCGCCGAGACGGCCTGCGCAGGTGATCTTGATGCCTTCGGCGCCAAGACGCATTGCAGACTGAACGGCACGCTTCATGGCGCGACGGAAAGCAACACGACGCTCGAGCTGCTGAGCGATCGACTGTGCGACGAGCGTAGCGTCGACTTCCGGCTTGCGAACTTCAACGATGTTGAGGTGCGTTTCGGAATTCGTCATGTCCGACAGCTTCTTGCGGAGCTTGTCGATGTCTGCGCCCTTCTTGCCGATGATCAGGCCCGGACGAGCCGAGTGGATCGTGACACGGCACTTCTTGTGCGGACGCTCGATGACCACCTTGGCGATACCAGCCTGCTTCAGTTCGCTCATCACGAACTTGCGCATCTTCAGGTCTTCGTGCAGCAGCTGACCGTACTCGGCATTGTCCGCAAACCAGCGGCTATCCCAGGTACGGTTGATGCCAAGACGGAAACCGATTGGATTAATTTTCTGACCCATTATGCGGCCTCCTCTTGTGCCTGCACTTCGCGGACAACGATCGTCAGGTGCGCAAACGGCCTCTCGATGCGAGAAGCGCGGCCGCGGCCACGAGCGTGGAAACGCTTCATGACGATCGACTTGCCGACATAGGCTTCGGCGACGACCAGGGAGTCGACGTCGAGGTCGTGGTTGTTCTCGGCGTTGGCGATCGCAGACTCGAGCGTCTTCTTGACGGCGCCTGCGATACGCTTGCGGGAGAATTCCAGCTCAGCGAGTGCACGATCGACCTTCTTGCCGCGGATAACCGCAGCAACGAGGTTGAGCTTCTGTGGGCTGACGCGGAGCGTGCGGGCGACTGCTTGCGCCTCGTTGTCCTTCAGCCGGCGTTCGGCTTTTGCCTTGCCCATTGTTACTTCCTCTTTGCCTTCTTGTCCGCACCGTGACCGTAGTAGGTCCGGGTCGGAGAGAATTCACCGAATTTGTGACCGACCATGTCTTCATTGACGCTGACCGGAACATGCTTGCTGCCGTTGTAGACGCCGAAGGTGAGACCGACGAACTGCGGCAGGATCGTGGAGCGACGGCTCCAGATCTTGATTACTTCTGCACGTCCGCCTTCACGAACCTTCTCAGCCTTCTTGAGAAGATAGCCGTCAACGAACGGACCTTTCCATACTGAACGAGCCATTGGAGACTTCCTCTCTTACTTCTTACGCTGATGACGCGAGCGCATGATCATCTTGTCGGTCGACTTGTTCGACCGGGTGCGCTTGCCCTTGGTCGGCTTGCCCCACGGAGTAACCGGGTGACGACCACCAGAGGTGCGGCCTTCACCACCGCCGTGCGGGTGGTCGACAGGGTTCATGACGACACCGCGGTTATGCGGACGCTTGCCGCGCCAAACAGTACGACCGGCCTTGCCGTCGTTGATGTTGGCGTGATCCGGATTCGAAACCGCACCGATCGAAGCAAGGCAGGTGCCGTGCACGAGGCGCTGTTCGCCAGAGTTCAGGCGAAGGATCGCCATGCCCTGGTCGCGACCGACGAGCTGTGCGTAGGAACCGGCGGAGCGAGCGATCTGACCACCCTTGCCCGGCTTCATTTCCACGTTGTGGATGATGGAGCCGACCGGGATGAACTGCAGCGGCATCGTGTTGCCGGGCTTTACGTCGACAGCCTTCTCGGAAGCGATGACCTTGTCGCCGGCAGCGAGGCGCTGCGGAGCGAGGATGTAGGCCTTTTCGCCGTCAGCATAGGTCACCAGCGCAATGAAAGCCGTGCGGTTCGGATCGTATTCGATACGATCGACGGTGCCTTCAACGTCGAACTTGCGACGCTTGAAGTCGACCAGACGGTAGGTGCGCTTGTGACCGCCGCCGATGAAGCGGGCGGTGATGCGGCCGAGGTTGTTACGACCGCCGCTCTTGGTCAGACCTTCCGTCAGCGCCTTGACCGGCTTGCCCTTGTAGAGCGAGGAGCGGTCGACGATGACCAGCTGACGCTGGCTCGGGGTCGTAGGATTGAATGTTTTCAATGCCATTTTATTATTCCTCAGAGACCGGTGGAGACGTCGATCGTCTGGCCTTCAGCCAGCGTCACAACTGCCTTCTTCACGTCCTGCTGCTTGCCGACAAAACCTTTGAAACGCTTGGTCTTGCCCTTGCGGAGCAGAGTGTTGACGGCCGTGACCTTGACGCCGAACAGCGCCTCGACTGCAGCCTTGATTTCCGGCTTCGACGCCTTCTTGGCGACGTTGAAAACAACCTGGTTGTTTTCCGATACCAGCGTGGACTTTTCGGTGATCGCCGGCGAGACGATCACATCATAGTGGCGAAGGTCGGTCACTTGAAACGCTCCTCTAGAGCTTCGACGGCAGCCTTGGAAAGCACGAGCTTGCCGCGGCGCACGATGTCGTAAACGTTGATGCCCTGGATCGGCAGAACATCGATGTTCGGGATGTTCTGAGCTGCGAGCTTGAAGTTGCCATCAAGTTCAGCGCCGCCGATGAAGAGCGCGTTGGTCAGGCCGAGCGTCTCGAAAGCCGATGCCAGTGCCTTGGTCTTTGCTTCTGCAGCAACCAGGCTGTCGATGATGATGACATCGTCGGACTTCAGCTTGGCCGAGAGGGCGTGACGCAGACCGAGAGCGCGAACCTTCTTCGGAAGGTCGTGTTCGTGGCTGCGAGCGACCGGGCCGTGGGCCTTACCACCGCCGCGAAACTGCGGAGCGCGAGCCGAATGGTGACGAGCGCGGCCCGTACCCTTCTGCTTGTACATCTTGGCGCCGGTGCGCGAGACGTCCGCGCGGCCCTTTGCCTGGTGCGTGCCCTGCTGCTTCTTGGCAAGCTGCCAGCGGATGACGCGGGCGAGAATGTCTTCGCGGGGCTCGAGACCGAAAATCGCGTCAGAAAGAGAAACCTTCCCTGCGTCTTTTCCCTCGAGGGTCTTGACGTTGAATTCCATTGGTCCGGCTCCCTTACTTCGCTGCCGATTTGACGGCATCGCGCACGATGATCCAGGCACCCTTGGAACCGGGTACTGCACCCTTGATCAGGATCAGACCACGATCTTCGTCGGTCGAAACCACTTCCAGGTTCTGAGTCGTTACGCGCGTCTGGCCCATGTGACCAGCCATCTTCTTGTTCTTGAATACCTTACCGGGATCCTGGCGCTGACCGGTCGAACCGTGCGAGCGGTGCGAAACCGAGTTACCATGCGTAGCACGGCCACCACTAAAATTGTGGCGCTTCATGACGCCGGCAAAGCCCTTACCGATCGTCGTGCCCGTCACATCGACGAGCTGACCAGCTGCGAAGTGACCAGCCTTGAGCTCGGTGCCAACCTCGAGGAGATTGTCTTCCGTGACGCGGAATTCCGTAAGCTTGGCCTTCGGCTCGACGTTGGCAACAGCAAAGTTACCGCGCATCGCCTTCGACGTATTCTTGACCTTCGCCGTGCCAGCACCGAGCTGGACTGCGGCATAGCCGTTCTTCTCAACAGTGCGCTGGGCCACAACCTGGCAGCCATCCAGACGCAGTACTGTTACCGGGACATGTTCACCAGCGTCGTTGTAGACGCGGGTCATACCCACCTTCTGTGCAATCACACCTGAACGCATCGGTTCAATCCTTCCAAATCCGCTCGAGCAAGGCTCAGAGCTTGATCTCAACATCGACACCGGCGGCGAGATCGAGCTTCATCAGCGCGTCTACCGTCTGCGGGGTCGGATCTACGATGTCGAGGAGGCGCTTATGCGTGCGCATCTCGAACTGCTCGCGGCTCTTCTTGTCGATGTGTGGGGACCGGTTGACCGTAAACTTCTCGATGCGAGTCGGAAGCGGAACGGGGCCCCGGACGCTTGCGCCGGTGCGCTTCGCCGTCGACACGATCTCGCGCGTCGAAGCGTCGAGAATGCGGTGATCGAACGCCTTCAGGCGAATGCGGATATTTTGGCCGTTCATTCGACGTTATCCTTGTGTTTGTTTCCCACGTGCCTGTTAGGCAGACACGGGTTGTTCTTTTTTCCTAAGGCGGACCACCGGTTTCAAAGATCGAGAGGGGCACCGGAATGCGGCATCCCTATCCAGTCTTCAGGCCTTACGGCCACCTTATTGCTTGTTGTAGTCACCCGCTCCAATGAACGAAGCAGGGCGCAAATCGCGCTCGCGCGCCATTTGCAACATTTCTCTGTAATAAGCAAGCGGCTAGCGCCGCTTGCATCATAATAATGTCATCGAATCGGCCGCTTCAGGCGAAACGGCCGGTCTTTCGATTACTCGACGATCGAGGCGACGATGCCGGCGCCGACGGTACGGCCGCCTTCGCGGATAGCGAAGCGCAGCTTTTCTTCCATCGCGATCGGAACGATCAGCTCGACGTCTACAGTGACGTTGTCGCCA